>JAESQQ010000603.1 GCA_016765095.1 Planctomycetota bacterium
GACCTCCTGGTCGGGCTCAGGGGATCAGCCCGCGCGGCCTGCCGGGCCTCTGGGCGCCTCGCTCTCCGCGTGGCCAAACAAAGTGGCCAAAACCGGGGCGATCATGGCCAGATAAAGTGGCCTACGGCACCTCTACCTAGGTCTCACCTACAAGCTGGGCGGAAGGCCGCGACTGGCGGAGGCCGAGATGCGGCGTGCTACGGAGCTTGGGACCGATGGTGTCTGTTTCGCCGTGCTCGGCGACTACCTCGCCGACCTTGACCGCTTCGAGGAGGCCGAGGCCATCTTCACACAGACCTTGGAGGACTATCCGAAATGCGCGATGGCCTGGCGCGACTACGGCCGAGCCTTGATCCGAGACAGGCACCCCCGGGGCGAGCAGAACCTGCTACAGGCTGCTGAGGCCTTCGAGCGAGCCGCAGAACTGGAACCGGAGAGAGCCGAGAACCACTACCGACTGGCTGACGCTCTCTCCTGCCTTCACTCAGGTTTCCTTCCGCGTGCGAAGGACCACCTCGAGCGCTGCCTGGAACTCCGCCCAGATCACCAGAAGGCGCGAACCGCCCTGGTCGAACTCGAGAGGCTACTGCGAGAGGAGGACGAAGAAGAAGCTGGTTAGCTCTCTCCTCCCTTGCTCTCCGCCGCCGTCGCACTACCACCTGCTGCGGTGGGCGGCGCCTTCGCCGACTCAAGGACCGGGCGAGAGAGTACTCCCGCTTGCTTCCAGCTCGGCCATTGCGACACGGTCTGAGACGCCCGTTCGACCGACTGCCAGAACGGCGATTTCTCCGAGCCCGTCTTGTTCTCTTCAGGCACGCTTTTCTCCCATCAGCTTGTCCAGAGCGGCGATCGCCCTTGTTTCCCGGTCTAGATAGGACGTCGCGAGCATGGGGATCCTAGGCGTTGCCTCGGGTCGCTTCCACTCTCGCTTCGTCCCGTCCTTCTCCTTACGCCGCAAGGGGTAACCCATGCCAAGCGTCATGGAGAAGAGGTCGAAGTAGCGCCTGGGTCCTACTCCGACGAATGGCTCGAATCGGACCTTGTGGCGTTCGAGGTTCTTTCGGTCCACATGACTGGCCGCGCTCTCAGCGCGATCGCTGGTCAGAACGACGGCGTCTCCGTGGAGGTCGTTCGCCTTGCTCTTGGGGTAGGGCTCGATGTAGACGACCCGAGAGATCCCGGAGGCCACGAGGTGCCGCGCACAGTTGTGGCAAGGGAAGGTCGTCACGTAGAGCGTTCCCTGGGTGGGGCGAACACCAATCCTCAGGCAGGCCAACAAGGCCTCCATTTCTGCGTGGACTGCGCGACCGAACTCGGTGATGTCCTTGATTCCGCTGGCGCGGAGCACCCCGAGGACGGTCCCACGATCGACCTTCTCCGAGAGACCCGTGATGATCCTCTCCAGGATCTCGTCGCGCCTGCGGTGATTGCAATCGTGACCGAGGAGTGCAGCGTCCCGACCATCGGGCTCGTCTCCCGCCCAGTAGAGTCCACCACCAGGAGCAGGAACCTCGTTTGCACCGACGGAGATCAGGTCTCCATATGCAGACACGGCGACTGCTCCGACCTGCCGCGAGAGCTCGCCCGATCGCAGGCTGGCCGAGTAGGCCATGAACATGGCGTATTCATCATGTGTCGGTGTCTCGAAGGGACAGCCGAAGACCAGGTCGACGAACCGCCACAGTTCAGCCTTGCAGGACTCCCCCTCGTCGGCATTGAGGAAGACGTCGGCCATCTGAAAGGTGTCGCGCGTGTGCTGCCCGTAGTTGTCGTCTTCCTCCTCGTCACGGGCGATCAGTTTCTCGGCCTTGGACGCGGGCTTGATGTTGAGGTCGTCGACGAGGTAGTTGAGCCGACGCTCGTAGGAGGAGTAAGCGCCGATCAGATTGAAGCCGGGTCCATACACCCTTCGCAGTAGGTCCACCTCCTCCGGCAGCTTCAGCGAGCGGATCAGGTAGGCGGTCTTGGCTTGAGGAGTATCCGGGTCAGCGCGGTGAGTACGGATCGCATTGACCGCACACTCGGCAAGGATCGCAGGAGTTTTGTCCTCTCGCCGCAGCTCGTTCCCTGCATCCATGTGGGTCATGAAGCGCTCGAAGTGCGGCTCGGATTTAAGCTGAGTCTCTTTCAGAGGAAGCTCTCGGAAGAGTTCGCTCAGGCGGATCAACTTGAGGGAATAGCCGAACTTGTTCAGGTGGTTCGCCAGGTCGACCGCGATCTGGTTTGCATCGGTGCCGACGGCGTAGACCATCCCGAACACGAGCTCGGCCGGGGTGCTTTCGACTGTGGTTGCGGCGTAGGGCATACGAAGAAGGGAGGATAGCGGCAGTCACCGACAATCCGCCCACGAGGCGCAAGCGCCTGGGGCCTAAAGCCTTATGGCCTGTCGCCGCACTCTGGTGGTTAGCAGCATGTTCGGGGCAGCCCGAGGGGTATCAGCAAAGGGCACGAAGGGCCGTACCGGCCGCAAGCAGCCGTCCTAGAGAAGTAGCTCTCGTCCATGTCGTCGTGTGGAGAAAATTCATGGAAGACCTGCCGGACAAACGCCTCCGAGGTGGTCGCGATCCTCACGTGGCTTGAAGGCTACCTGGGCGGGAAGTGGCTGGCGTTGTTCTCGTTGCTCGCCGACTCCTCGGCGCGGATCGGCGCCGTCCTGAGCCTGCGCGGGCGCGACGTGAACCGGACCGCCTGCGAGGTTACCTTCCGCAAGACGAAGACCGATTGGCGGACAGTGGCGATCCCGCCCGCGACGATCGCCTTGCTTCCAGAGCCCGGCCCAACGGAGCTGCTGTTCCCCGGCATGAAGCCTGGGCGACCCTATCGGCGTGAGTCGGTCCGTGACGTCTTGCACCGGGCGATGCGCGCGATCGGAGTCCTAGATCCGGAGTGGCTTTCGACGCACTCCTTTCGGCGGGCCTGGGTGGCGACCAGCCGGCGCGAGGGGATCCCCGCGGAGCTGGCGATGAAGCACACCGGCCACGAGGACGTGAAGGTCTTTCACGCCTACCAGCGCAACGCGGTGGGCGACGACATGCACGACGTGGCCGCGCGGGTCCGTGCAGCGCGGAGGAGGGCGTCAGCGCGCAACGGGGCGCCCTTGAACGGCACCGAGGCGGTCAGCAAGCCCGTGAACGGCACCGAGGCGGTCAGCGAGCCCGTGAACGACCAAGCGTGTGAGCGGGCCGCGTCCAACGACGGCGCCGCATGCAAAGGCGCGTCCTCAACCAACGAAGCAGGCGGGAGCCACCTCGAAGGTGTCTCCC
>JAESQQ010000604.1 GCA_016765095.1 Planctomycetota bacterium
GGGCAGCGGTGCTCGCGGCCGCGCGCCAGCGGGCCGAAGCCGCCCGCGATCACGAGCAACCCTCCCACGACGACCCCAATCCACTCGCCCGCGAGGCGCTCCGCAAGGCTAAGAACAGCCTCAAGGCGGGCCGCTTCGAGGACGCACGACGCCACCTCCTGACGGCGCTCGCAGCCGGCGAGGGGAACGCGCGAGGGCTCCTGGACCAAGTCCGCGACGAAGCGGCGAACGCCGTGTTGGCCGCCCGCAAAGAGCGCGCCAAGACCCTCCGCAACGAGGGCCGGGCCTTCCTCCGGCGCGGCAAGCGAGATCGCGCCAAGGCGCGCTTCCTCGACGCCCTCGCCCTCAACCCCCAGGACAGCGAGGCTCGTCAGGGGTTGATCAGTTCCCTCGGGGAAGCCCCCCGAGCGGTAGGCGGGACCGAAGACGCCAACGCGCGACGCCGAGGCGCCTCCCTCGAGGCGGGCCAGCGCCACGCCGAGCGAGCTCGCGAGCTCTATGTCGCCGAGCGCGATTACGAGCAGGCGATCGACGCCTACTTCCAGTCGCTTCACCACTACGGGCGCGCCGACGCCCTCGACCCAGCCATGCCGACCGCAGGCAAGGGGACCCGCGACCTCCTGATCGAGTTCTGTTCGATCCTCCGCAAGGAGGGCGAAGCTTCGTTCGCGGCCCTGCTCCTCCGGTTCTACGGACTCAACCCCAGCCAAGACCTGCGGCTCGAGCCCCCCGAGGACGACTACTTGGTCGTCGAGGAGAGCAGCGGCCTCCAGATTCGACGGGCCTTTGGCGGGCCTGTCCGCTTCCTGCCAAGTCACCGTTTCGACGCGCTCCGAACCTGGGTCAAGAAGCGCGGCAAGCGGTTCCAAGTTCAGATCCACGTCAAGACCAAGATCGGAACTGAGCGTCCACCCCGGCTCTACGCGGAGTCGATCACGATCCGCGTCGAAGATCGTCAAGCGAAGACACTCTCAGCGCCCGTCAAAGCCGCGTTCGTAGGCGGGCCCTACCAGCGAGTCGTACGGGTCGACTCCCGAGGTCGCGTCGTCCTCGCCTGGGACCAGAGCCAGCGCCTCTCACCCGCTCCTTACGCTCAGAAGCTGATCCTGGCGGCCAAGAACCAGATCCTGGCCAAGGAAAAGGCGAAGTAAGGGGGGGCCTCAGCGCAGCTCGCGCAGACTGCCCGCGAACTGCGCCCGAAGAGACGGGGAGAGGCTGGCCTCCTCGACGCTCTTGAGAAGCCTGATCGCCTCCGCCCGGTTCCCCAGTGAGAGGTTCGCGAAAACCCGGCTGAGGACTTCACGGGGCTCGCGCTTGAGGTCGTCAGGAAGGCCCTGGAGCAAGACGAGCGTGTCAGCGCCGCGCCTCTGAAAGAAGAGGCAGCCGAGGACTAGGCGGCGCGCCTGCGCGTGCTCCTGGAGCTCCCGAAACCGAGACGCGAACGCCTCGCGGCGTGCGCGACCCGCCACGGCCAACTCGAGGAGCTCCAGCGCGGGCGCGACCGGGAACCGCCGACGAGCCTCAGCGACGGTCTCCTTGGCCTCCTCGATTTTCCCTTGACCGACGCGAACCACTGCGAGCAGCGCCCAGGCTTCGATCAACTCGGGAGCGGATCGGGTCAGCCGGCTCAAGCTTCGGTCGGCCTCGGGGAGTTTGCTGAGGAAGGCGTAGCTCCGCCCCTCCAGCCAGTTCGCGAGGCGCCCTCGCGGACCTGGCTCGGTGGCGATCTCCCTGACCTCGGCATTGAGGGTCTCCCAGCGCGCGGCGAGGTCGAGGGTGCTCCAGCGGACGAAGAGCGTCTGCGGCTCTCGATCGAGGTGGGGGTCCAACGCGGCGAGCGCTTGGTCGATCCTCCCGCCCGCAAAGTGGCGTCGCGAAGCGAGGAAGGCTTCACGGACACCGGGCGCTGAGACCGCCGGAATCGGAAGATCCCAAGGATCCGCGGGCACGCTGAGCGTGTCGCCAGGTCCGCAGGTCTCTAGCTCGAGCGCTAGCTCGAGGGGGATCGGCCAGGGAGTCGAGCGCTCGATCTGGAGGAAGTAGACACCTCCGCCTTTCCCTTCAACGTGCTCATTGCGGCCCATGCTGAGCGAGCTCCGCTGCCACCCGGTCGCTGAGCTAGGTGGACCGTCGCGCCGAAGCCGAAGGTCGAAGTCGACCTCAGCTCCGACGAGGCGAACGCTCCAGCGCTGAGTCTCGGGCGGAATCTGGAGCCAGACCCCGAACCTGCTCTCGCGAGGCTCGGTCCGCACACGCAGCCAGCTCAATCGCGCTCGCTTCGCCGAAGAGAACGAGGCCGCGCGGAGATTCCCCAGGACTCGCCCGCCTCGCCCCTCCGCGGCGCCCTGGCAAGCCCTCCGGATCCGGAGTAAGACGCCGGGAGACACCCGCTCCAAGCGAGAGAGAGCTCGCTCGAGCCCTCCCATGGAGCCGGCCGCAGCGTGATCCATGGCGACCGCGCGGTGAAAGGCCGGAGCGCGGATCCGCGGAGCGTGGGCGTCGAACACCTCGGTGAAGTCGTCGGAGAGCACGGCCTGCTCCCCACTCGCTATGACCAGCAACCACACCACGAGGGCCGAGTGCTTGGGGAGCACGAGCCGTGGGCCCGTGCGGCCCGGGTCGTTCCACGCCGCCGAGATCGCAGCCTGGTGCCGGGGCGGCGCGAAGAACGCCGTGAACACGCAAGTCGCCCACACCGTGCGTTGGCGCCAGGGTGTCTGGATATCTTCCCCGAGCAAGGCGCGCAGCTCGTTCTGATAGACGCGCACGGCGGCGCGGTCCACGGGGAGGGACTGCACGCGGTAGAGAATCGTGGCCAAGCGACGCGCGAAGATCTCGTCCGAGTCGCGCCCCTCCCCGGCGACGTCCGCCGCGTTCCCCAGCGCTCTCAGCGCGACCTCCTTGGGCGAGCCCGTCAACGCGATCCAAGCTAGCTCTAGGTTGGCGCGCGCTCTGAAGGCGGGGTCCCGCGCGAGCTCGTCGAGGAGCGGCTTGGCCTCCTGGAAGCGCCCCGCCGTCACGAGGTGACGTATTGCCGGCCAGGGGGCGGCCGAAGTTTGGGCGACCTCGAGGATCGCGTTGGTCGCGAGTTCTCCGCGCTGATAGAGACGCGCCAACGCTTGGGCCTCGATCGGAGCCGCTTCGAGGTCTCGCTCGACCCGGATCAGGTCCCGGAGAGCCGCCTCGAGCGCACCCGCGTCGGCGGTCGGAGACCCTAGAGGGGAGGGTGGGGACGCGGGCTCCCGGCTCCCGGGCGGGAGGCTCTCGGAGGGACTCACACTCGGCTCGGGGCTCCCCTCGCCAAGGGACGCGAGCCCCCCGGCCAGGATCCCAAGCGTCAAGACCGCCCCCGCGATCGCGATCACGAGCGTCGAGCGAAGGCCGGAGCGCGCGGCCGGGAGCGCAGCGAGCGCGTCAGCGAGCGCGCCGGCGTCGGAGATCCGCTCCTCGGGGTCGAAGGCGAGGGCTCGCGCAAGGAGGGCGTCGACCGCCCCCGGGATCCCTGCCCGAAGCTCACTCGCCAGCGGGAACTTCCCCGTCGCGCTGGCGGCCAGCCTGGCGAGGTGACCCCCCTCGTCGTGGCCGCCAGGAGGGGCTCCCGTCAGGAGCGCGTAGAGCGTCGCGCCCAACCCATAGACGTCTGCTCGCTCGTCCACCGAGGAAGCGTCACGGAACTGCTCGGGCGCGGCATAGCCGGTCGTGCCCGCCATGGCCCCGGTCTGGGTCAGTCGACTCTGCTCTGGGTCTTGCCGCTTGGCGAGTCCGAAGTCGATCACGACCGGTCCCCGCGGTGCCAGCACGATATTGCTTGGTTTGAGATCTCGGTGCAGCACGCCCCGCTCGTGCACGTAGGCCACGGCTCGCGAGATCGTCTCCGCCAGATCGAGGCTCTCGGCGATCGGCAACGTCCCCTCGTGACGCAACCGGTCCGCGAGGGTCTCCCCCTCGAGCCACTCCGTGATCAAGTAGGGGACCTTGCGGTCGGGCAAGGTCCCAAAGTCGTAGACCGCCAACACTCCCGGGTGGTTCAGAGCCGCGAGGGTCTCTGCCTCGCGGGCAAAGCGCCGCACGCGGCGGTCGGCGAGGCCGCCGGCCCCAGGCGCGAGCAAGAGCTTGATCGCGACGGGGCGCGCGAGCCGAACGTCGCGCCCGCGGTAGACGACGCCCATTCCCCCTCGGGCGACCTCCCCTTCGATCTCATAGGGCCCAATTCGGGTCAGCCCGAGTCGCTCGGCGGGCCCCTGGCTGGGTTGATACCCGCCCTCGCTCCCAAAGTCCCACGGGTTGTCGTCAGTTGAAGTCAAGCGCGCTAGTGGCTGGACCCGGAATTCCGGTATAGGTGATTGTAGGGGCGGGGTTTACCCCCGCCC
>JAESQQ010000605.1 GCA_016765095.1 Planctomycetota bacterium
CTCTCTCACGCGCCCGAATACATCGAGTTCTCTGTCACCATTCAGTCTGAGTGCTATACCAGCGCCCTAGCAGCGAGCCAGGCAACCGATCAAGCTACGGCGAAGGTGGTGAAATACCTCCGGCGCGCCCTCGACGCGCCCGACGGCGAGGCTGCCCTCCGCTTGCTCGAGGAGGCGGCCGGATCGGGAGCAGCCGGCGGGAGCGAGCGGAGCCTCCTGGCGAGGGTCGTCGCGGGTGGCACGGACCCAGGCCTAATGCTCGACCTCGCGATCGGGCTCTTGGTCGAGGCGACGGGCGCCGAGCGGGGGCTGCTCGTGCTCCTCGACGAGGAGGGGCAACCCGGCGAGACCGCCGCCCGGAACATTCGCGACGACGAGCTGCAGGGGCCGGCGTTCACCTACAGTCGGCGGATCGTGCGGCTCGTCGTCGAAGGACGAGAAGCGATTCTGGTCTCAGACGCGCTCCGGGATCCGCGCTTCTCCGGCGCGGAGAGTGTGGCTTCGCTCGCGATCCGCTCCGTGCTCGCGGTCCCCGTCAGCGGGAGCGAGCCCGGCGACCCCGACGTGCTCGCGGTCCTCTACCTCGACGACCGCGCTCAGGTCGGCCGCTTCGATCCCGAGGCTCGAGAGCTGGCCCTGCGCCTGACGGGGGAACTCGCCCCCGCGTTTCGGCTCGTGCGCGACCGGGTCCGCCTCGAGCGTGACGTGGCCGCCCTTCACTCGCACGTGCGCGAGGCAGGCCTCGCGGTCGCGACGGCCGAGATCGTGGGGACCTCCGCTCCGATCCGAGCCTTGATCGACATGATCGGGCGCACGGCTCGGACGGACTTCCCGGTCTTGATCGAGGGCGAGAGCGGCTCGGGGAAAGAGCTCGTGGCGCGCGCGATTCACGGCGCGGGTCGCCGCGCGCGCGGGCCTTTCGTGGCGGAGTCGTGCGCCGCCTTGGCCGAGACTCTCCTCGAGCGCGAACTCTTTGGGCACGTTCGAGGAGCGTTCACCGGGGCCAGCGAGGATCGCCCGGGGATCTTCCAGGCCGCGTCTGGGGGGACGCTGTTCCTCGACGAGGTCAACAGCATGAGCGCCGCGCTTCAGGCCAAGCTGCTGCGCGTGCTCCAGGAGGGGGTCGTGCGGCCGGTCGGGGCCGAGACCACGATCAAAGTCGACGTCCGGGTCGTCGCGGCGAGTAACGAGCCGCTCCCGGAGTTGATCGCCGCGGGCCGCTTTCGCCAAGACCTCTACTACCGGCTGGCCGTGATGCAGATTCGCGTCCCGCCGCTGCGCGAGCGCCCCGACGACGTGGCCCTTCTGGTCGATCACTTCACGCGCAAACACGCCGAAGGCGATCCCCCGATCTTTGCGGACGCGGTCCTGCGGACCCTGGCGGCGTACACCTGGCCCGGCAACGTGCGCGAGCTGGAGAACCTCGTCCGCCGCGTCCTCGCGCTCCGGGGCGCGCGGGTCTTGGTTCGTCACTTGCCGGCTGAGGTCCGGGCGTGCACCAAGGACGCTCGTCCGGGCTCGACTCCTCAGATCCCAGAGGACGCCCCCCTGGAAGAAGCCCTGGCGGTGGTCGAGCGCGGCCTGATCGAGCGCGCCCTCCGCCAGGCCAAGGGCAACGTCAGCTCGGCCGCCCGCGCGCTCCAGATCGAGCGGACCAAGCTCAACCGACGGATCAAGGCGCTCGGGATCGAGGCCAAGAAGGGCTAGCGAAGGGCTCTTGCAAGTTGCCAGGGAGCGCTTGCAGATCGCCTCGGGAGCGCTCCCGAGGTGCGCGCCAGTGGGACTTAGCGGCGGCGCGCGAGGTGCGATAGGCCTCGCATGAACACCAAACATCCGTTTGTGCGTCGCTTGGGCCTTCAGGGGTGGTGGGAGGCGCAGCTCGTCGCGCTAGGGGTCGGGTTGATCGCGATTTCGCCCCTCACGTGCTGTCTCTTTCCCGCGTTCGTGGGGTCCGGTCTGCTGTCGTGCTGGCTCGCCATGGCCCCGCGCGTGGCCCAGGGGCCGCGAGCGGGTCGGTGTCTGGAGGCGCTCAGGGTCGCGTTCCTCTCCCTCGGCCCGATCGCGGTGATCGCGGTCGTCGTTGGGGTCAACGAGGGGGAGTTGAACAACTTGGCCTCCGCTCGCGTCCCTCAGCTTTTTCCTCACGCCTGGGTCGTGGGGTCGGACCTCTCATTGGCCGCGATCTTGGCCTGCTGGGTCTTGCGGCGCTGGTGCGGCGGGAGGGCCCTGGTTCGCCGGCCAACGAGGGTGCTGAGGAGGGAGGCGCCGAGGAAGGAAGAGGAGTTCCGTCTCCGCCTCAGTCCCTCCAAGCACCCGGTTCGGATTCGCTGCCCGTACTGCCACGATGCGCTCCCCTGGGCCGCAGCCCGAGTCGTCTGTGGGCGCTGCGCCGCCCACCACCACCCAGACTGCTATCGGGAGCACCGCGCATGTGCCTCTTGCGCTGCGACTTCCGTGGCCCTGGGCAGCGTTCCAACCCTGGGAAGCAAGTCGAACCTGTGCGGATCCGCTCAAAAGGAGGTGAGCCTGGCCTGAGCTAAACCCTGCCCTGACAACGAATCCAGCTCTGGAACGATGGTTGCGATAGGGGTCTTCGTCAGAACCGGAGGACCCATGAAAACTCGCCTAGCAACCCTTAGTTTGATCCTTCTCGCCGCAGGCTGCGGGAGCGAGGGCAAGAGCACCCAGCCGGGGCCAGTCACGCCGGCCGACCGCCAGCAGGTGTTCGTCACCGCTGGCGCCGAGGTCCTCACGCCGAGCACCGCCCCGATCGCCTCGGGGGTCGACCTAGCGCGACTCAACGTGACCCAAGTGTCCGCGGTCTATGACCTCACGACGCCCGTCGACGAGCCGATCGCGTTCAACGTGTTCACTCGCGGAGAGGGGAACTCGGGGGCGGTCCGGGTCTCGGTGGCTCACGCTCTTGCGGGAGGTGCGACGCCGACGGGTGGTGCGGAGTCGCTGGCGCTCGTTGGGGTGCAGCCCAACGGGACGGCGCTCGCGAACCGGGCACCCTGGGTTGACAGCACCGGCGACGGGTTCGCTCGGCTGACGCTGAGCGGGGCGATCGGGGAGGAGCAGGTGATCGCGGTCCAGGCGCAGACGAGTCGAGGAGCGGAGACGATCTTGATTCGAGTCCGAATCGGGGCGCCTTCACGGATCAACGTGATCTCACAGAACCCGCCCCCAGCAGGCTACGTCAAGTCGAGCGCCACGCTCTACTCGAGCGACTCTTGGCAGTTTGGCCTCCCGACGGTCGCGACCACGGGGAGCCGCTCGACGGTCGTCGTCTACGAAGGCGACGCTGGAGATCGGTTCAGCGCCGAGCGCTACGAAATGCGCCTCCAATACGACGACGCGACCAAGGCCGTCACCGGCGGCGCGAGCGACGAGTCGAGCGGCGACACCGGCAACTGGCGCGACCATGAGATCGCGGCCCTGTTCAACGTGCTGGCCCTCGTCCACTCCGGCGACCAAGAGGTCAAGGTCCGGCTCAGCTTCGACCGCGGGGCGACTTTCGCTCAGGACCTCGTCCTTGAGCGGAGCGGCTTCAACAACCGGCTCGTGCAAGTCGCGATCGCCGCTGACTACACGCTGGCGGTCCTGTTCTGGCGCACGGTGAGCGACTTCCGCTCGGAGCTGGTCCTGGTCGAGGGGACCCCGGCCAAGTTCGACGCCACCGGCTCGCCGACGGAGTTCAGCTTCGGCGCGCCGACGCCGATTCGGACCACGAGGCGTGACTCGACGCCGGTGATCATGGGCGCTCAGTATTCGTCCGGTGGGGACCTCGTGATCGGCTACGCCTACACCGAGCTCAGCGACGTGCCCGCTCCTGGCGGCCGAAACGGCGTCGGGGTCCAGACCCTTTATCAGTGCGCGGTTCGGCTGTTCGGAGAGACGGCCTTTACGGACACGACCGTCGACGACGTGATCACCTGGAGCTTCGATCCGAGCGTGGCCTTGCGCGGCTCGGGCACTTCGCTCGAGATCTTCTACGGCTACGAGGCGGGGGACGGTGTGCGCTTCAAGCGAAGCACCGACGCTGGCAAGACCTTCGGCTCGACCTTGGTCCTCGGCGATCGCTCGGCCCACATGCCAAGCGTCATGCTCAGAGAGCAAGCGGGTGCTCAGCGCCTCGACATTGTCTACCTCCAGCGGGCCGACTTCGGCAACGAGCTGCACGTGGCTCACTGGGACGACTACAGCCCGAGCGGGGTCCCCACGATCTATCGGCTGACCACCGCGACCCGGACCGGAACCACCGGCCGGGGCGGCGAGACGACTTCGGTCGCTTGGCTTGGCTACGACGCCACCCTCCAAGGCGACGACGTGGTCGTGGTCTTCCACGAGCAGACCTACGAGTTCCGGGACGCGATCCCGATCATGCTCGGGGCCCCCACCGGGACCCTGGGCAGCGCGCAAGCGAGCGCGGCTCCCTTCACTCCCGCGACCCCGCCCCCCCTCGCGCCCGGTCTGACGCAGCCCTTGCCAGCTCCGACCGCCAGCGATCGGAACCAGCTCAAGTGGCTCTGCCTGGACTAGTGGTCCGTCAGGGATCGATTTCCACAGTTGCTTGTCCTCGTCGCCGCTGGCAGCGTTGCTCGTCGGTCATTTAACCCCGGTAAACTCCGCTCCTCGCGCCTCGCCAGCAACGACGATGCCGGCGCAACTGAGAAAACCGCCTCCTGACACCCCACTAGCGGTCCGGGACGAACCGGCTCGGGGCCCCCTCCCCGGGTCGGTTCGGTTTCACCCTGGGGTGGGTGGACGTTGAAATCAGCAGTTAGAGCGGGGACAGGTAATTGCGCCGCGCACGAAGTCGAGGTCTCAGATGAGTCGAAAGCGAAACACAGCATGGGCAGTCCTGGCGGGCCTGCTCTCTGCGTTCGTCCTGACGGCCTGCGACTCGAGCAACAGCAGGTTGCCTCCAGTCACCGGCGGCGGGGGCGGACAGACGACCGGCGGGCCGACGGCGAGGTCCCTGCCCGTCCCGGATCGCGACCTGCTCGGCTACGCAATGCTCTCGGTGCCGCTCAACGCGGTCGTAAACGGCGAGGTCAGCGGGCTCGGGATCGCTCCCAACGCGACCGACAGCCTGGCGGCCGTGACGCCGACCAACGACGTGCTCCTCGTGCGCCAGAACGTCGCGCTTCAGCCCGCAGAGACGACGCTCTCAGCGGCCGGACGCAGCGTGGCGAGCGTCGGGAGTCAGGTCTTCGTGGCGACCGGCGAACGCGGGCTGACGGCGGCCGGCGGGATCTCCCTCCGCGAAGAGACGAGCCCGGGCGTGTTCACCTACAGCGCTGCGCTTAACAGCACGGCAGACGTCGCGGTCGTGACTACCAATGTTCTCGCGGCGGTCGCGGCTGTGGACAGCTCCGCGACCTTGCCGCCGACTCTCTATCGCTTCGATCCCGCGCAGAGGATCTTCGTCGCGAGCGTGGCGCTTGGAGCCGTCTCCCCGACAGCAGTCGTCTCCTGGCCCGCCGGAAGCGCCGACGTCTACGTCGGCGGCACGAGCGGAAGCGGCGGGAGGGTTCAGCTGATTCGCGTCCGCGGCTCGGCGATCGAAGTCCTCGCGATCCCCAGTCAGAACACCGCAGCGGGTGATCGCGAACAAGTGACCGGGTTCGCCGCTGGCCAAGACGCCCAGGGCGCAGAAGTGCTCCTGATCGCGGTCACGACCTTTAGCTCGAGCGGCGCCCCTCTTGACGGGCGGGTTCTGTTCTACGACGGCCTGGCCTTCGTCTCCGTAGCGGCCTTCAGCGGCGACGGGCCGACCGCGATCGCGTTCACGGCCGAGAACCAACTCTACATAGGCATGGCTCAGGGGCGGCTCTTGGCCTTCGATCCCGCCCAGGGGTTCGTGGCCGAGCCTGGCTTCCCGACCGTCTCCCGCGTCACGAGCTTGTTGGCCCGTGACCGAGGTTCGCTCTTGGTCGGCTGCCGGACCTCGGCTGGCGCTCTCTTGGTCGTCCGCACGCGACGCTCGCCCTAAGGAGCCCTCCTGCGCGTGGTGCGGGAACGGCGCGGGCGGGGATACAGCGCCTGACGTAACAACGGGGAGGCTCCGGAGAGGCCGATTGGCAAGGCCTGCGAACCGGGCGGGGGTAAACCCCGCCCCTACCGAAGCGTGTTGTGAGCCGCTTGGAGAGGTCGATTCGGGGGGCCGAGTGCGCTCGTGTTGTGAGCCGCTTGGAGGTCGACTCGGGGGGACCGAGTGCGCTCGTGTTGTGAGCCGCTTGGAGAGGTCGACTCGGGGGGACCGAGTGCGATCCGTAGGGTGCGGGGTTTACCCCCGCCCGTCGTCTGTCCCGGAGGGACGGGCGGCCTCGTTCCAAGATCGAGCGAGGCCGATCATGAGGGCGACTCCACCGACGACCAAGGCGGCGCTGAGGGCATAGGACCCGGCCGGGGGAAGGGAGGAGATCCGATCCACTCCGAGCCAGAGGAGGACGTGGAGGCCAGTCGCGAGGGCCAGCAGAGCGAGCTTCGGGTCGCGCGCCTTAGCGCGTGGCGACGCTGGGACGATTTCGTTCACTCCTCATGAAAGAGCAATCCTCCGTCCACCTAATCAGCTCCAAAACAAGGGTTTAAGCGCGCCTTTTGATCTCTTCCGTTTCATGGAGGCTCCGCTTGGCAACACTCCTAAGGCTTACGTTCCACTCCACATGAGGGTGGCTACGGCGATCGCGTTGTTGAACATGTGGACTGCGATCGCGCCCCAAATCGAACCTGAGCGCTCGTAGGCAAGAGTGCAGCAGGCCGCGATCCAGACGTAGGCCACCATTCCCGAGAGGTTGAAGTGAATCAGCGCGAAGGTTAGGCCAGAGACTAGGAACGCGATCCAGGGGCCCGCTGGCTTGCGAGTGATTCCGTAGAACCAGCGCCGGAAGAAGAGCTCCTCACCGACGGGCGCTCCGATCACGATGGCGAACCAGAACCCAATCCCCCCGGTCTTGGCGGCGGCCACGAGGATCTCTTGCTCCTGGAACTCGATATTGAGCACGTTGACTTGCAGGTAGTTAATGAGCATCGAGACAAGGGGGCAGAGGGCCGCGATCCCCGCGACCCACGCGATTCTCTTCCAGAGTTCGGGGGAGCCGACCGGCCCCTCGTCGAGCCAGCCGATCTTGCGGGAGAGCACGACGATCCCAATCGAGGCCAACACCCCAGCGGTCATGAGGACCGGGAGGAGCTTCATGATCTCGAGTTCTAGGCTGCCTCCCCCCTTGAGAGCCCCGGTCGCGATCAAGTAGATCGCGATCAGGATCCCGGGCACGAGCTGGGCGAGGACCAGGTAGACCAGGCAGCCTCCGAACCCGACTCCGACGGCGGGACCGGGCCTCTGCAAGAAGGCGGGGCCGCGGGTCGGGCTCTCCTCTGGGTCTTGAGCGCTGAGCGGCACGGCGTCGGCGTCGGGATCTGAGAGCTCGTCTGAGGGGGGCGGTTCCATGGAGCCGTTCTACCCCGACGGCGCTGACGAGGGCGCTCGCCTGGAGCCGGTCGGGTCCTCTATAACCCGGGGGTGGACGAGGCCCTACGCCAGCGATTGACGGAGACGGTCGCGCTCTTGCCGAGCGGACCCGGTGTCTACACCTTCCTCGACGCCAAGGGGAAGGTGATCTACGTCGGGAAGGCCAAGAGCCTCCGCGCTCGCGTCCGGAGCTACCTGAGCGTCGAGGACGACGGGCGGCTCTTCTATCGTTTCCTCCGGCGCGAACTCCGCGACCTGACCTGCGTCGCGACCGACACCGAGAAGGAGGCCCTCCTCCTTGAGAATGTGCTGATCAAACAGCACTCACCGCGCTGGAACATCAAGCTCACCGACGACAAGAGCTTCCTCCTGATCGAGCTCACGACCCACGAGCCCTGGGCGCGGACTCGGCTCGTGCGGGTCCGGGGGCGGAAGAAGAAGGGCGAGGTGTTCGGGCCTTACTCCAGCGCGCGGGCGGTCCGCGAGACAGTCCGCCACCTCAAGCGCTGGTTCCCGCTCAGGACCTGCAGCAACAGCGAGCTCCGCAATCGGACCCGGCCCTGTATCGAGCACGAAATGGGTCGCTGCATTGCGCCCTGCGTGAAGCTCTGTAGCGAGGAGGAATACGCAGACGTCGTGGCAGAGGTCCGGCTCTTCCTGCGGGGCAAGAACGAGACCTTGATCCCGCGGCTCGAGGCTCGGATGGCCGTTCACTCGCGAGAGCTTCGCTACGAAGCCGCAGCCCGGGTCCGCGATCAACTGCACGCGATTCGTCGGACGCTCGAAGCCCAACGCGTCGCGAAGGAGGGCTCCAGTCGGGACCAAGACGTGTTCGGGCTCGCCTCGGAGCCGGGGATCGTGATCGTGCTCCAGCTCCCCGTCCGCGCGGGACAAGTTAGCGAGCCCCGGGCCTACCAGCTCGAGACCAAGCTCGAGCCGGTCGAGGCGCTCAACGCTTTCCTCGGCCAGTTCTACGGCCCTGATCGCTACGTCCCTCACGAGGTCTTGCTCCCCGTCGCGGTCCCCGACCAGGCGCTCCTGACCGAGGTCCTCCGAGAGCGGCGGGGGACGCTCGTTGAGGTCAAGGACCAGCTCCGGGGGGACCGGCGCAAGCTCGTCGAGTTGGCCTCGCGCAACGCGATCCTGACGCTCAAGACGGGCGAGGAGCGCCGCCGAATCCTCGACGAGACCCTCGACGGGCTCCGAGCGGGCCTCGGCCTGCGCCGCCGCCCGAACTCCATTGAGTGCTTCGACGTGTCGACGATCCAAGGTGCGTTCACGGTCGCGAGCAAAGTTCGGTTCGAGCGAGGGGAGCCGGCTCCGGCTGGGTATCGGACCTACAAGGTTCGAACCGTCGACGGTCAGGACGACTTCGCGTCCATGGAGGAGGTGATCGAGCGGCGCCTTCGGAGCGGTCTCGCCGAGGGGGACCTCCCAGACTTGATCGTGGTGGACGGAGGTCCGCCCCAGCTCGCGCGGGCTCGAGTCGCCGCCGAGCGCTGCGGCCTCGACTTGGAGCGGACCGAGCTCGTCGGCCTCGCCAAGGCCCGCCGGGAAG
>JAESQQ010000606.1 GCA_016765095.1 Planctomycetota bacterium
GAGCGCGACGGGGATCGCGGCGGGCGGGCGGCCTTCGTAGAACAGGACGACGCCGGCGTAGACGGTTCTAAGCGTCAGACCGCCCTCCGCGTCGCGGACTTGCAGTTGAAAGCGCTTGACCCCTTGGCGCTCGGCGGCCTCTTGAAGCTCGGGGGTGGTGGGGTCCACGATTTCGAGGCGGACCTTGCCGCGACCCGCGACCTCGAAGTCCTCGAGGAGATCCAGGACCTCCCGGACTCGAGGCAGGAGCGACTCGGGGAGCCGGTGCCTGGAGAGATAGGCCCGCACGACAAGGTCCCCCTCCAAGCCGCCGAGAGCGACCTGGGTCGCAGGCGTCAGGGAGTTGGCACCTCGGAAGCTCAAGTCGACCCGGAGCGCGAGGGACCGGTGGTTTGCGAGGTGGATCCCCAAGCCCAGGGCGAGGAGCGCGAGGAGGGCTGCGATCCAGGGTTCGGCGCCGCGTCGGCCTCGTCGCTCGACGAGGAGGGTCGTGCAGAACAAGGCGCAGGCGCTGACGCCTCCGAAGTAGATCAGTCCGCGCAGCTCGAGGAGCCCCCGGGTGAGAGCGTCGTAGTGAGGTCCGGTGGCGAAGGCCGCCCCGGTCGTGACGAGCTCTCGCGGAAAGACCTCTGCCGCGCGCTCTATGAGGCGCGCGTCGCCCGCGACGTTGAGCGCGAGGCAGGCTCCCGCTCCGGTCAGGAACGCGACTTCTTGGCTCGGGCTGAGGGCAGACGCCAGGCAGCCGATCGCCAAGAAGGCGCTCGCGAGCAGGAACGCGCCCAAGTAGCCGCCCAAGACCTGGCCGAGGTCGAACTCGGCGAAGGGGAGCAGCGAGAGGGGCAGCCCGAGGCCGAGCAAGAGCCCGAGGGCGATCACGAGGAGCCCGGCGAGGTACTTGCCGAGCACGGCTTCGAGGGGTCGGACGGGGGTCGAGAACAGGAGCTCGATCGTGCCGGTGCTCCGCTCGGCCGCCCAGAGGCGCATCGAGGCGGCAGGCGCCAGGAGCACGAGCGCGTAGCGGAGCCCAGAGAAGTAGTCGCGGAGATCGGCGACCCCGCGGGTAAAGAAGTCCGTCAGCCCAAACCCGGCGCCGACGAGGAGGAAGGCGCTCAGGAAGACCCAAGCCGTCGGCTGGGCGAAGAGCGCGATCAGTTCGCGCTCCGCGACGGCGCGGATTCGCTCCCAGGCCTTCATGCCGACCCCTGTTGCTGGGTCAGGTGCGCAAACACGCCTTCGAGGGAGACCCGACGGGGGGCGATTTCGCTGAGGACGAGGTCTGCGTCCTTCGCGCAGCGAAAGACCTCTGCGCCGAGGTCCGTCTGGGCGACGGTCGGGCGAACCTCGAGGCGCTCGGCGTCGAGTTCGACGACTTCGAGGTTCGCGCGGGCGCGAAGGAGGGGGAGGAGCGCGCTCGCGTCGGGGCTCCTGACCTCGATCGCGCCCAGCGAGACTTGGGCCAGGAGAGCGCTCAGCGTGGCGTCGGCCACGACGCGGCCATGGTGGATCACGACTGCTCGTTCGCAGGTCGCCTCGACTTCGGAGAGCACGTGGCTGGAGAACAGGACCGTCCGTTCTTCTCCCAGGGCGCGGACCAGCGCCCGGACTTCGAGGACTTGGTTGGGGTCAAGGCCGCTCGTTGGTTCGTCCAGAACGAGAATCGGCGGTTCGTGGATCAGGGCGCAGGCGATCCCGACCCGCTGGCGATATCCCTTGCTCAGGTCGCCGACCCGGCGCTCGGCGACGTCGGCGAGCCCGCAGCGGGCAACCTCTCGCTCACGGGCTAGGCGACGAGCGCTTCGGTCGAGGCCCTGGAGCCGGGCGATCCACTCCAGGTGGGCCCGAACCGTGAGCTCCTCATAGAGGGGGCAGCGCTCGGGGAGGTAGCCCAGGCTGCTGCGGACCGCGTAAAGGTGGGTCAGGACGTCGTGCCCTCCGACCACGACCTTGCCCTCGCTGGGGGCTAGGTAGCTCGCTATGACCCGGAGGGTCGTGCTCTTGCCGGCTCCGTTCGGGCCCAAGAAGCCGACGACTTGGCTCGCCTCGACGGCGAAGCTCAGGTCGCGGACCGCCTCGAAGGTCCCGTAGCGCTGGGTCAGGTGCTCAACCTCGATCACGAGCGGAGTGTATCCCGGAGGCCCGGCAGCGCTAAGTCCCTCCTGCCCAGGAGTTTGAGTGCGGTCCGCTCAACACCCAAACGACCTACTACCTAGGCCACCTAGGGCTTGCGGGCGCGATGGGTGCGCCGGGGAGTCGCTCACTCGACCCTTCTCCTTGCCTGCCAAGGGCTTAGCCCCCAACGGTCCACACCCCGAGGTGGCGCCCAACTCCGGTTGTCCAGTTTCGGTCGAGGGTCTTCGAGGGATCTTTAGGAAAAAGGTTAGGCCTGGCCGCAGATTCGCTTCCCCAGGTTCTCCACAAGGGAGGGTTTGAAATCAAAGGAGATCGGGCGAGACCGAACGTCTGGGCCCACGTCGTCGCTCAGGGACTAACCGGATTGCCTGCAGATCGGGGTGGAGGAGGTCGGGCCAGATCCGTATTGTCCCCCCCGTCGACGCGGAACGGTTCGCAATCGACAGCCGACACGGCGACGAGCGGAGCAAGGGGCTGGTGAGCAGGATTCGTCCTGTAAGCAAGTCTCCCCAGGACGTTCGACCGGGTCTTCAAAGTCACCCCCTCATTCCTTTCATTAGGATTCATTTAGGGGAGGAGGCGGAGAGAGCCCGGGGCCAGGTCAGACAAGTTCTTTCGGGAGCGGGTCGGGCCTGGATCGACGAGAAGGCAAGGAACCTCAGAGGAGCAAGCGACCTCTGTTCTGGTTCGGGTGAAGCCCTCGGGCTTCACTGGGCGGGAGCGCCCTCACACACTCTACCTATCGGCCCTCGGGTCTTTAGAGGAGCGTGGAGAGACGCGACTGCGGCGCTGATCTTCTTCGGAGGAGCAGGGTCGACTAGGACGGGACACGCGGACCCTTCAAAGGAGAGTCCTTCGGGACGCTTCAAGGGAGTGGTCAGGGCGGTCCAGGCGGCGCACACGCTCGTCTCTCGGTTCGGGAGTCTTGCCAGAGGGCTTCGGTCCAAAGGCCAAGTCTCAAGCAGGTCACAGGTCTTCGGACAGCATCCCTCGGGATGGGTGGACTGCACCGACCGGCACCTGAAAGGGTGCGTTCAACCGGCCATAGAGAGCAGACTTCGGTTTGGGATCTACGGTGCAGGGCGAAAGGAGACGCCTCTACAACCTTCGCTCGTTAACGCGAGAGAAGGGGATAGAGAAGAGCGGGGGCGACGTTGGCGGCACGTAGCTTCCTGCGTACTTCAACGCTTCGAGGGCCCACCCCTTTCTGTGCTTCCCCCCCGTTAACTTCGGTTTACTCAAGGGGGGACTCACAGGAACCTGTAGGGGCCAGTTTCAGACCGCGGTTCGGTCCTAGATCGAACCACGACTCAGGAGCAGGTCAGCCGCAGGGTCGGTGTCTTTGGCTGGACGGGAGACCGTCCTTTCAGGCACGGACCGCCTCTCACCTCCTTCGGGGAGTGAGAGCCGCTCGTTAACAGCGAGTGGGTCCTGTCTCGAGAGAGAGAGGGTGAGTCAGAGTCCTTCGGGAGGCTGGCTGAGCGGACGGGGAGAAGGTCGTGGAAGTCGGGTGATCGTCGCGAGACGGTCCAGCCCGGTCAGGACGGATTCGCCTTCGGGTGGAGTCGCGAGACCGGTCGCTGCCGACGAAGTCGGATCCCGGGAGCCAGAGCTTGCTTTGGTGATCGAGATTCGGGTTCACCTGGCGCGAGGGCTAACCAGTCCTCGGGCCGCGAGGTGACAGCTTCGGGCGGTCTTGGAACTCAGGCCTCAGGGCCTGGGGGTTCGGAGACGCTCAGAGAAGTCGCTGAGCTCGGGACGGACGACAGTCCGAGTCGAGGGTCGAGGACCAAGGCGTGGGTGGAGAAAGCTTCAGAGGGGCAGAACAGCCAAGTGAGGATCGGCCGCGGAGCATGGGCAACCAGGCTTCGCGCGAACGGACTCGCAGAAGGCAAAGCTTCGCAGCGGAGTGAAGCGGATTCGAGCGGTGGCTCGGATCGACCTAGCCCAGGACGACCGGGAGGCACGGGAGCCGGAACTTGTTTCGGCGAGCGTTGCTTGAAAGGGAGTCCATAGTCGGCGGGGGACAGCAGCCCTCTCCACTCAGGTATTTGAGCGCTTCGGCGTCCGGTATCTCAGGTGGAGCGCCAAGCTCTTCGGAGCGAGGTGGGTAGCCTTGAGCGGCGCTTCTTAACGGGAGTGTTTCAAAGGGGTGTCGGGAGTTGTTGAAAACCGGCGGTGACAAGGCTGGGACGGTCCCACCAGAAGGATCCGGGGAACAACCGCCAGGGAGCCAGTGAGTTCGGAGACGAACACACGACTTCTGTGAGGGGAAACCTCAGCAGGCGAAAAGCCTGGACACGGCAGCGGCACGAAACAAGGCCGCGAAGTTTGAGCATGCAGAAGCCGCTGAGGAGCTGAGAAAGCTCGGGAGCGGAACCGGGAGCGGGCGCGGATAGCCCGTTCGACAGACTTCGGTTTGTTGGGGGAGACCCTGCGGTGCTAGCTCAGAGGACGTCGTGAAGGGGCAGAGAAATCTTAGGAGTCGACCCAGCTGGCAAGACTGGGTGGCCGAGGAGCAGTGAGAGAACGTCAAGAGGGCACGACCTCTTGTGAGCATGAACCCAAACTAAACTTTGGGGGACGGTCATTCGAATCGGTTTGAGTCAACGGACTGAAACCTGCGCGCGACGCCAAGAAGCACGCAAGCGAACGGCACATAAAGCTCACGAGGCTAGAACCCTGAAGACGTCAAGTCGACGGTCACGACGACCTAGACTAGCTGCCCTCGACGAGGGACTTCAGCAAGACAGCAATTGCGAATCGAAAAACAAGGCGGGCTCCTTCGGGGGCCCGCCTTCGCTCTTTGGTTCGTTTTTCTCGTGTTTCTTGGCCTGCGGCCAGAGCAGTTCGGAGGGTGGCTGTCTCGCGCAGACCGCAAGGGTTGCAGGCGTGGCGAGGGGCTCGTGACACTCTGCAGTAACGCCGGCGGAAACGAGGAGCGAACTCCGCTGAGTTGGAGCACGAAGGCCGAGCGGGGAGGCTCTCGAGACCTCGATTGCCCCGGCCTTGGGGCGGGCGGGGGTAAACCCCGCCCCTACCGGAGCGTGTTGCGA
>JAESQQ010000607.1 GCA_016765095.1 Planctomycetota bacterium
CGATTCTTGCAGTTTAAATACATATTTTTCAGGAGCGTAAACTTCGAGCCACTTGCGGGCGTACGCGGAGCGCTCGGCAAGCTCGGGGCCGAAGGCGGCTCGGCGGTCTCGATCGAGCACACAGGCGACGGCTATCCCTTCAAGGACCTCGTGATGGGCGGTCTCGCGATCGTCCGCTCCAACCTGATCCCCTCGGCGATCCTGTTCGGGCCCGTGGTCTTGATCGTTCTCGTCCAGATCATTTTCGGCGTCATCGGTGGGATTTTGGCGACTGTCGCGGGCTTCCTCACGCTCCTGATGCCGCTCTGGATGCTCGTGCTTTGGGTCCTGATCGGCCCCAACTACGCGATCGGTCTCCGCGAGTTCCAGACCTCCAGCACCCCGCTCTCGATCGGGACGCTGATGAACTTCTCGGACATTCCCCTCAAGATCAAAGCCGCGATCGCAGGCTGGATCGGGAGCTGGGCGCTCGGGCTGGGCGCGTTCGCGTTCTTCATTCAACTCGAGCACCCCAACGCCAGTCCCGTGGACTGCATCAAGCTCGGCTACAAGTACGGAATCGCGAACCTCGTGCCCACGATCATCCTCGCGATCGTGCTCCAAGTCGTCATGATGGTCTCATTCTTCGCGTGCGGGATCGGCGGCATCATCGGGGCCCCGACTGCGTTCGCGGCCTACTACTTGGCCTACACGCTCAAGAAGACCGACATCGTCGCCCTGGCTGCCTCGGAAGGCATTAGCCTCGGCTAAGGGACGCAACCCGACCCAGGCGGGGCAATCGCCCGAGGAGCGGAGAATGTCCGAGCGCGGCGATTCCCCCGAGAACCCAATCACCTGTCACCTCCCCGTCGGGGAGCGGGCCTATCTCAGTGCGCTCCGCTGTCCCAACGAAACGGCGTATCGCTTCCGTCGCCAGGGGAGCGTCTCGGGGACCTGCCCCGAGCCCGAAACCCACGAAGGACCCCACTCAGACGCGACGGTCCCCGATTCGATTCCCGTCGACCACTACGAGTTGACCTGCGGCTGTGGCGAGCACACGAGCTCGATCTACTTCGACATGTACCACCCCAGCGTCGTGGGCGACTCGGGGGTCGGACGACCGGTCTACAGCAGCTCGGGAGACGAGTCGGGCAAGCTCAACCGCGTTGACGACCCCGGGCAAGAGGACGAGCGCGCCGAGGAGCTGAAGACGGTCCTCGAGCGACACTTGCGCCCCGGCGAGCGGTTCTTGGTCTCGAGCGACGACGAAGGCGACGTCCAAGTGACCCCCGCGACGCGCTCCGTTCTGTCGCGGACCCACCCCCGCTTCTACGGCTACTTGCTCGCCGCGAGCCAGCGGATCAGCAACTCTGCGGGCTGCGGGCTGTTCTTGTTCTATACGATCCTCGGATCCGCCCTTTGCTTCGCGATCCGCAACCAAGCCTTTCACGGCTTTGCGGACGGTCAGGTCAAGTGGATCGAGTTCCTCGACAGTATCCGGACCTGGTGGGTCTACACCCCGGTCCTGTTCGCGGCCCTCTGGCTCTACTGGAAGCACGACAACCACTGTGAGCACAAGCAGTACGAGCTCGAGCGGGGGGAGCTCGCCGATCACTTCGTGCGTGAAGGGCTCGACTGCTACGAAGTCTTGGCCCAGCTCGAAGACGACGACGAGGTCTCGACGATCTCGAAGTGGATGAAGGAAGACCGGACTCTCTACTCCGTCTCGCGCTGAGCAAACTCCCGAGAGGCCGGATACAGCGGCCGAGGTTGCTAGCCCAAGCCCAGAGCCCGTCTGCCGGAAGACCGCGGGCGGGGGTAAACCCCGCACCCTACGAATCACAGACGCGCCTCGAGTCGACCTCCTCTCGGACGGCTCACAACACGCTCTGGTAGGGGCGGGGTTTACCCCCGCCCGGCCCGAAGGCACACCGATCGGCCTCTCAGGAGCTTCCACCGCGCCTCTCGCGCACTTAACCCTCGCTACGCCAGGAGCTGCAAACCCCCGCCCCTACCCCAGCGTGTCGCAAGGCTCAGAAGACGTGGGCCCAGGCGGCGGGGGGACAGCCGATCGCGACGACCTCGACCTCGCCGGTGTAGTCGCTCGCCCCAGGCGCGTCGAAACCAAGTTTGCGAGCGACGAAGGTCACTGTTCGTAGAGCGCAAGTCGCGGCGCCCAGCGGCTGGCCGGTGTCGCAGCAGAGCCCGCTCGGCAAGTCGACGGCGATCAGAGGCAGCGGGCAGGCTGCCAGGGCCTGAACCCTCGCGAGTCCGGCCGGTCGGAGCGCGCTCGCCAGCCCAGTCCCGTAGAGCGCGTCGACGACCAGGTCACAGTGCGGGCCGACTTCGGCCAGCCAGGCCGTCAGCGCCGCAGCGTCAGCGAGATCTGGAGGCTCAGGCCCCGCTGCGAGGAGGGCGCTGAGGTTTAGGCCCGCGTCCCCGCGCGGCGGATCCTGGCTCGAGCCACAAAACCCGAGCTCCACCGGAACCCCTCGCAGCGCGAGCTGACGGGCGAGAACGAAGCCGTCCCCTCCGTTGTTGCCGCGCCCCGCGACGATCGCGACCGCGCCCGTGCCACCGAGGCGCTCGCGCTCCCGAAGGACGACCCGGGTCAAGCCGAGCCCGGCGTTCTCCATCAGGACGACGCCAGGCACGCCTAGCTCCTCGATCGCGCGGCGGTCGACCTCGCGGACTTCGGCTCGAGAGAGCGGGCGAGGAGGCTCGAGAGGGGCTGGGTTCATGGTGCAAACACAAACAGCGCCCGCAATGCGAGCGCCGTTGAGAGGGGTGGCCGAAGGTTGGCCGTTGGGAGGGTTGAGCGGGTTGCTCAGTCTCCGAGGATGAGGGGCTTCTTCGACTTCGCGGCGTAGCGGAGCGCGTCGACGTAGAGGTCGAACTCGATCTTGCCCTTCTTCTTCTTCTTGGGCTCCTTGATCTTGAGGACCAGGTTGGCCTTGATGGGAGTCGACTTGGTCTTGAGCTTGATCAAGATCGGCTTCTTCATCTTCTTCTGGTCTTTCTCCGCGTGGCCCTTCTTGTCGAACACGATCACGCCCGCGATCTTCTCGCCGCTGAACACGATCCCGATCCGGTGCTTGCCGGGGTAGATCTTCTTGGACCGGATCTTGATCACCTTCTTGTTGATCAACTCGCCGACGTCGGCCAGGTGCTTGTTGAGCATCTCCTGGATCATGGGCATGTACATGCCCATGTATTGCTCGATCTGCTTCTCGGGAATTCGCCCGCCGCCAATGTCCCTGCCAAGCGACTTGGCGATCACCTTGGGGTCGGTCGGGATCTTCTTGTAGTTGATCGTGATCGCGTCGTCTTCGCCCCAAGTCAGCTTCACGACCTCAGCCTCGTCGACGAGCTTCTTGAACCCCTCGTCGATCTTCTTCTTGATCTCTGCAGGGTTAGGCATCTGAGCGAGGGCGGGCCCGGCGAAGAGGAGGAGGCCCGCGAGGGCAAGGGGAATGGTGGGGAGGCGCATAGGACCTTCTTTCCTGCTCGCGGGCGAGCCGGACTACGGTACCACCCGCGCCGCGGAATCGCACGGGACTCCTACCACGGCGCGCCCCCAGCCGGAGCATTGATGACGTTGGGATGACACGCTCCGGCGGGCCGAAACGCACCCAGAGTCGAGCTATCCGCCCCCTCGAAGCCGCTCCCGAGCCTCCCGAAGACGGCGCTCGATCAAGTCCTCGAGTTTCTGCTCTTCGGCGACTTCAGCAGCGGCGGCCTCGGCGGCACGCTCGGCTTCAAGTTCGGCCGCGGCGAGCGCGAGGCCTTGCGCTCGCATGGCAGCGGCGGCCTCCCGCGCCAAGCGCTCCGTCTTGCGAATCCCTCGCGGGCGAACGATCACGACCAGATCGAGACCCCGTGCAGCTGCGGGAGGGGCCACCGCCTCGAGAGGAGCCACCGGCGGAGCCTTGGGCTCCTGTCGGCGAGCTAAGGACGCCGCCATTTTGCGTCGCTTGGCCTCGATCGCGGCGGCGGCTGGCCCACTGGACGTCGCGGCCCTAGCAGCGCCGCTCTTGGTCTTGGCCGCGATCCGTCCCCGAATGGACGCGATCATGTCCGCTTGGTTGCGGGCCCTGCGAGTGTTCCCGCCGCCCGCAGGCACCCTCAGTCGCCCCGAGTCGGCGGGCTGTGGAGGCGGCGCACCCGGAGTCGATTGGTAGAGCGCGATCTTCGCCTGACGAAACTCGTCGGCGCTGATCTCTCCGGACATTAGGCGTCGTTTGAGCTCGACCAGCTCGTCCGCGCTCGCCATGGAGCCTTTCCCTGAGGAGTGGATTCTACGCCGATCTCCACGCTCGTTGGCCCCCGAGGAGCCTGCGCGATCCTCGCGCCCGCTGCTCGCAGGGGAGGGGAGGCTGCGCCGAGATCACTTGATCCAGGTTCCGACGCCGCGCTCCGTGAACAGCTCGGCGAGGAGGTTGTGCGGGACGCGCCCGTCAATGATGTGCGCGCTCGAAACGCCGCCCTTGAGCGCCGTCAACATCGCCTCGACCTTGGGGATCATTCCTCCTGTGATCGCGCCGCTCTCGATCAGCCCCTGGACCGTGGCCGGGTCTGTCTGGCTGACCTTCGTCCCCTCAGGACCCAAGATCCCCGGGACGTCGGTCAGGAAGATCAGCTTCTCGGCTCCCAACGCGACCGCGACTTGAGCGGCGGCGGTGTCGGCGTTGATGTTGAGGGTCTGGCCGTCCTTCGTGACACCGACCGGTGAGATCACCGGAATGTAGCCAGCGTCGAGGAGCGTCGTGATCAGGCGAGTCTCTACGTGCTCGACTTCACCCACGAGCCCGAGGTCCTTGCCTTCGACCTTCAGCTTGCGCGCCTGCAGCAGACCGCCGTCCTTCCCGCTGAGGCCGACAGCCTGTCCACCCATGGTGTGAATCCGGGTCACGACGTCGGTGTTCACGCGGCCGGTCAGAACCATCTCGACGACCTTGACGCTCGTCTCGTCGGTGACCCGAATCCCATCCTCAAACCGACTCTTCTCGCCGAGCTGAGCGAGAGTTCGCGAGATCTCGGGGCCGCCACCGTGGACCACGACCGGCTGGAGGCCCGCCGACTTGAGGAGCGCGACGTCCTCTGCGAACGCGTCCTTGAGGTCGTCCCGGAGCATGGCCGCGCCGCCGTATTTGATCACCGCCAGCCGGCCCTTGAAGGTCCGGATATAGCTCAAGGCCTCGACCAGGAGCCGCCGCTTGAGGCCCGGGCTGTGCGTCTCGAGCGGGTCGGACTTGGTGACTGCGTTGATCGTGACGTAGTCGTAGGAGAGGTCGCAGCCCCAAGCCGTAGCTCGCCCCTCGCCCAAGCCAAGCTCGATCAGGTAGTTGACCTCTGGCTTGCGCACGTCAGCCTGGTGGCCGGTCGGGTGGCCGCCCGCGACCAGCACAACCCCCTCGCAAGTGACCCGCAGCGCCTCTTTGCGGAGCGTCAGGCCGAGGCGCGCCGCGTGGGCTCCGATCGCAGCCAAGGCGCGCGGCCAGCCTGCGGAGTCACCAAAGAGCGAGGACTTGAACAAGCTGCTCGTGACCACCGCGCGCGAGAGTTCGCGGGCCGCGTCCTCGTCGGGCGCCCCGCTGACTTCGACCGCGATCAGGCGCGTGGCGCCCTCGCCGTCCGCGGCGATCATGCGCGCCAGCTCCTGACAGAGCTCACGGACAGCGCTCACGAAGGGGACGCAGCTCGCGTCAACGCTCACGCCGCTCACGCCGTTGGCGAGGAGCAGCGCGACGTCGTTGGTCGAGGTGTCCCGATCGACGCTCGTCTGGTTGAAGCTGTGCCCCGTCGCCTCGCGGAGAACCTGGCGGAGGTCGTCGGGCGCGCAGGCCACATCCGTGAGCAGGAAGGCCAGCATCGTCGCCATGTCCGGGTGGATCATTCCCGAGCCCTTCCCGATCGCGGTCACGGTCACCGTCTTCCCGCCGTGCTCGAACTGACGCGAAGCGAGCTTGACCGCCTTGTCGGTCGTCAAGATCGCCTCGGCCGCGCTGGCTGGGTCCTCGCCCAGGGCCTCGATCACGAGCGGAATTCCAGCCGCGAGCACGTCCATAGGCAGCGGCTTGCCGATCCCGCCCGTCTGGGCCGTGAGGACCGCTCCAGGGCCAGAGAGAGCCAGGTGCTCCGCCGTCAGCTCAGCCAGGCGCTCGTCGTCGCGAGCCTCCTGGGGGCCGCTCAGGCAGTTGGCGTTCCCGCTGCTGATCAGGATCGCGCGGACTCCGACCGCTGGGAGGATTCGGTCCGTTCGGTCTGCGCAGGCCGCCCGGCACTGATTTCGAGTCACGACCGCGGCCGCCGAGGCCGGGGTCTCGCTCACGATCAGCGCGAGGTCCTTGCGGGACACCTTGACGCCGGCGTGGACTCCCGCGTAGCGATAGCCGCGGGCTAAGTGAAGCTCGCTCACGCGCCCTCAGATCAAGCCTTGGGTCTCAGGGAGCCCCAGGCACAGGTTGAGATTTTGGGTCGCTTGGCTCGCGGCGCCCTTGAGGAGGTTGTCGAGGCAGCCAAACACGCGGGCCAGGCCCGCCTTGATCGTGCTTCCGACGGCGACCCGCACGAGCGGGGTCCCGACCACGTCCCGGACTCCCAGCGCGCGGTCAGCGCTCACGACCTGCACAAAGGGCTCGTCGGCGTAGCGCTCTCGAAGGCAAGCCTCGAGGTCGGCCGCGCTCGTCCCCGAGACGACAGGCACATAGCAACTCACGAACAAGCCGCGCCGCGTCGGGAGGAGGTGGGGCGTGAACAACAGCTCGCGCCCGAGGCCTCGCTCGAGCTCGGGGACGTGCTGGTGGCTCCCGACCCGATAGGGGTAGTGGTTGTCGGCCATTTCGTTGTAGAGGAGGTGTTCGCCCGTGGAGCGCCCCGCCCCGGTCACGCCGCTCTTGGCGTCGATCACCAGGGGCCCGGGCGCGATTAAGCCGGCCGTGATCAGCGGCAGGAGCGCGTTCTGAGTCGCGGTCGGGTAGCAACCAGGATTCGCCACGAGCCGAGTCGCCTTGATCGCCTCGCGGGCGTGCTCGCTCAGGCCATAGACCCAAGGCGAGTCTGCCTGACAGGCCTCCTCGCGAAACGCGTTGCTGAGGTCAACGACCCGCACGCCGCGCTCAATCCAGGCCGGGATCAGCTCCTGGCTAGCGTTGGCGGGGGTCGCGCAGAGCACGGCCTCGACCTCAAGCTCCGCCTTGAGGAGGCTCTTGCGGTAGCAAAGTCGACCTGCGGGGCCTGGCAGGCCGGTCCGCTCGCGGATCGAGTCGCCGTCCCAGCGCCCCGAGGCGACACCGACCAGCTCGACGCCAGGGTGCCCAGCCAGGATCCGCGTCAGCTCGATCCCGCTGTATCCCGACGCTCCTTCGATCGCGACCCGCACCACACAAACCTCCTAGGGCGGGCCAGACTACCCCGAATCGAGGGCCTGACCGAGCGCCGCCGAAGGCTGCTCAGCCCCCCAGATCGAGGCGCTCCAGTTCGCCCCCGGGCCCGCGAACCTCGACCCGAGTCTGGGTCGGAAGATCGCGTCCCAGCTCGCGAACCTGATCAACGAGGGCCGGGAAGCTAGGCCCCGCGCCGGCGGCCGGAGACACGACGAGCGCTGTCCCCGAACCTGGGGCCGGGCCCAGGTCCTCCAGGGGGCTCGTTGGCTTGGCGAACTCGTAGCGTTGGCGATAGCGCCGCCCACCGCGTAGGACCTCGGCCTCGAGCCACATGCAAGAGCTGGAGACTTGCGCGAGCGGGTTGCGCGGCCCCCGTCGGGCGCCCATCAGGATCACCTCGATCAGGGGACGCTCCGAGACGGGGTGGAGGTGGACGGGCAGCCCTTCGCCCTCGTCCCTGACCCGAAACCACCCCTCCGCGCTCAGCTCGACCTCGACCCGACCCCCGTGCTCTCGGGCTTGGTCGAAGGCGTTGGTCAGGACGACCTGGATGACCCCCGCGTAATCAAGCTCGTAGTCGAACATAGCCCTCCCAAGGCGCGATCCGGGTCGCCGCCAAGGAGCTGGGAGTGTGCCATGGGCACCCCCCCGCTCCCACCGGCTCTGCGACACTGCGCCAGTGCGTAGACGAAAAGGGGGTCAGCGGCGGAAGAAGCGGAAGGGCGAAGTCGCTGTCGCCAGGCGCCGCCTCAAGAAACTGATCGCGGCCGGCGAGCCGCTGATCGACCCCAAGTGCTCCTACACCGAGGCCTGTGGCGGCTGCACCTGGCAGGAGGTCCCCTACGAGCGGCAGCTCGAGCTCAAGCACGAGCTCGTCGTCGAGGCCTTCGCCAAGGAGGGCCTCGAAGCGGACGTGCTCCCCGTCCGCCCGAGCCCGCGGACCTTCGCCTACCGAAACAAAATGGAGTTCAGCTTCTCGCGCCAGCGCTTCCTGACGGGAACCGAGATCGCGAGCGGAGAGGAGCTCCGGCGAGACTTCGCGCTCGGCATGTTCGGCCCCGCGACCGGCCTCAAGGTCGTCGACCTCGCCGACTGCCCGCTCCAGACCGACGTCATGAACGAGCTGACCCGGGCCACGAGAGCCTGGGCCCTGGCCCGCGAGTTGGTGCCCTTCGTCAACGAGACTCAAGAAGGCTTCTTGCGCTACTTCCTCGTCCGGCAAGCCGCCGCGACCGGAGACAGTCTGGCGGTCCTGGTCACCTCCAGCCGGGACGAGGCCTTGGCTCAGGACTACGTCGAGTGGCTCCGCGAGGCGGGCGTCCTCCCGACCTGCGTCGCGAACGGAGTCCGCGCCAGCCGCCTCCCGAGTTCGCACGGAATGACGGTCTACTCCGATCATGGACCCAGCCACTACACCGAGAGGCTCGGCGGGCTCGAGTTCACACTCGCGATCGACGCCTTCTTCCAAGTCAACACCTGGGGAGCAGAGGTCCTCGTCGAGGAGGTCCTCGCCCAAGCGGCGCTGAGCGGGAGCGAACGCGTGCTCGACCTCTACTGCGGGGCGGGCTCGCTCAGTCTCCCCTTAGCGCAGCAAGCGGGCGCCGTCTCTGGCCTCGAGGTCGTGGAGCCTGCGGTCGAGAGCGCTCGCTTCAACGCCAAAGCAAACGGAATCGACAACGCGACCTTCGCAGTCCGAGACCTCAACTCGGGCCTCCCCGAAGACGTCGGGGTGTTCGACCTCGTGGTCACAGACCCCCCACGGGCCGGGATGAACCTCCGGGTCCTCCAGGGAATCTCTCGAATCGGCGCCTCGCGGGTGCTGGCCGTCGGCTGCCAACCGAGCTCGCTCGCCCGAAACGTGGCCTGGTTGTGCAGCGAGGGCGGCTACGCCCTGACTCGCGTTCAGCCCCTAGATCTCTTCCCCCATGGGCCCCACGTCGAGACCCTCGCGACGCTCGTTCGCCAGGAGAGTCCCTAGGTGGAGCGCGCTGGGTTCGGACTCCGTTGAGCGACCGCGAGGACGAGTGGTCGTTCGCCTGGGAGACGAGCGAGGGCGGCGTCGCTCGAGGGCCAGGCCCCGAGGCTGCGTTCACCCCTCAGATCCTGACCCCCGGGAGCTTGTTCGCCGGCGTGTTCCGGATCGACGGCGTCCTGGGTCGGGGGGGAATGGCGACGGTCTTCCGCGCACACGATCTGCGCGTGGATCGGCAAGTCGCGCTCAAGATCCTCCAGAAGAGGGCCGCCCCCGATCGCCTCGCCCGCCTGCGCCGCGAAGGCGAGTTGACCGCGAACCTGCACCACACTGGGATCGTTAGGATCCACTCGGCCGGTGACGTCGACGGTCTTCCTTGGCTGGCCTATGAAGTCGTGGAGGGGGCGCGAACCCTCGACGTGGCGCTCGAACCCCTCGACCGAAGCGCGAGAGTCCGAGTCCTGCGTGACGTCGCGACCGCGGTCGGACACGCCCACGCACGAGGGATCGTTCACCGCGACCTCAAGGCCGAGAACGTGCTGGTCGATCTCGCGGGCCGCCCGCGCGTCATCGACTTCGGCCTGGCCTATCACGAGGAGCTCCAGACCCTCAGCAAGTCCGGCGCGATCCTCGGCACCCCGCTCGCCATGGCGCCCGAGCAGTTCACCGGAAAGCGCGGGCTCGTGGGGCCTCCGACCGACGTGTGGGCCTTGGGCGTTCTCCTCTACACAGCGCTCACCGACGAGCACCCCTTCGAGGCCGAGACCTTGATCCAGCTCGCCACGCTGGTCGCTGCGGGGCGGGTCACGCCGCCCCGGACCCTCGACCCGAGTGTCCCGCCTGGACTCAGCGCGATCTGCCTGGCCTGCCTCAAGACAAAGCAGTCGGATCGCTATCCCAGCGCGGAGCTGCTCGCTCAAGACCTCGACGCCTGGCTCGACGGTCGCCCGCTCAGCTCGACCTCCACCTGGACACACGCCGCGCGCCGAGCGCGATCGAGTGCGCCCTATCTCGTCAGCGCGTTGATCGTGGCGCTCACGCTCGCAGCTGTGCTCTGGCCACGCCCCCCCGCTCCCAGCCTCGAAGCGCAGCGCCTGCTCAACGACGTGGTGGGAGGGCGCGCGGGTGCACGCGGCGAGCTCGCGACCTACCTTGGCGAGCGCGGGTCCGACCTCGAACCAGGGCTCCTCGCTGAAGCCCACCTCGCGCTTGCCCTCGGAGAGGAGGGCGACGAGTTAACCTGGCTCGACCGCCTGAAGGAGGCTCGAGCCGCGCAAGGGCACGCTCCGACACGCCACCTCGCCCAGCGACGGGAGGCTGAGTGCCTGCTCGCCCTCGAGCACCCTCGCCGCGCCAAAGCGCTCCTCGAGGCGATCCCCGACTCCCTCTGCGGCGACGAGGAGTGGGCAGTCCGCGCCCGGGCCGAACTCGAGGCGGGCCACGCCGACGCCGCCCTGATCAGCCTCGGCCGAGTCGCTTCTCTTCGCGCTCAGCGGCGACTCCTCCCGCTCCGAATCCGAGCCCTCGCCGCGACGGGCGACCTCCACGCGGCCAACGAGCACCTGACCGAGTTGAGCGGCGTCCAAGCCAAGCTCCTCGCCGCCCGACTTCGCCTCGGGCGGGGGGACGTCGAGGGGCTCTTGCGCGAGGCGGTCGCGAGCCATCCCGAGTCGAAGGAGGCCGTCCAAGCACTCGCCAAGCACCTGTTGGCCGTCGACGCTCTCCCCCCAGCCATAGACGCGCTCAAGTCGGGCCCCAAGGGCCGTCGGTTCGCGGTCGACCTCCTCCGAGCGCTTCAAGAGCGATCGGGGGTCCGGGCGGTCGAGTTGGTCGAGAGGACCCGCGGCTGGCGCCGACCCGTCCTCCGCTACCTCCTCCGAGACGTCGAGCGGGAGCTCTCGTTCCGAGACCGGCGAGTCGGACAGCAGGGGCTCAAGCGCTACACAGCGCGCGCCAAGGGATCCCTCCTCTTCGCCCGGCGCCTGCTTCAAGAGGGAATGCCCGAAGCAAAGCAGATCGAGCGACTCGAGCTGTGGTTTCTGAGGAACGCGACCCCGCCAAACAAAGAGAAACGAGCTGCGGCCCGAGCGAGCTTCGACCTCGTCCAGGCAGCTCGATCCCACGGCCAGCTCGATTTGGACTCCGCAGAGGCGGCCTATCGGAAGGTCTTGGAGATCGACCCAGGGTTTGAGGAGGCCAGATACATGGTCTGTATCGCGCAGTTGCTCCGCGGCAACGACAGCCGAATCAAGGAGCTGTTGGGGACGGTTCAGCGCCAGCCAGAGCTGCACATGAACCTCCACGCGGACATGACGCGAGCCAGGGTGGGCTTTCGCCTCGACGGGGATCGCAGGCTGACTGAGGCCGAGGACCCCCGCTTGGTCGAGGCGTACTGGGCCGTCAACGACCTCGAAGCTGGGGGGGTGCCCAAGGGCGCGGAGACCGTCGTCGGCCAAGCCCTAGACCACCTAGACGCTCTCGTCTCGGAGCGACCGGGCGACGTGTTCGCCCTGACCCTGCGCGGCTTCCTCCTCCTCCGCCTCAACCGCCTCGACCGCGCGGGGCTCGACCTCGACCGAGCTCGCCGGGGCGCGCCAGCCTGCGGCGTCGCCGCCTTTTACCGGCTCTTGCTCTGGAGCAGGCTGGGTCGGCCCAGCCGCCATTTGAAGACCGAGTTCGACGACGCGAAGGGCCAGGGCTTTAGGACCTGGGAGCAACGAGTCTGGACCCCGAGTCGCTATCCCGAGTTGATTCCGCTGCTGGGTCAACCAGGCTTTGAAAAGCTGGCGAGCAGCTCCGACTAGGCAGCGACTTGAAGCTCGGTCGAACCGCTGACCGAGATCATGGGCGCGAGAGGACTCGCGGGCGCGGGCTCCGGCTCCAGGCGAGGGTCGTAGAGCATTGCGGACACGATCGTGTTCGTGCCGAAGAAGTAGCCGTCGACGGTCACCGGCTCGGCTCGCACGGCGTGGGTCGGGAGGGCGAGGAGCGCTTCGCGGAAGGCCTGGATCCGATACCAGGGCACGCGCGGGAAGAGGTGGTGCTCGAGGTGGAGGCCTGAGTTGAGCGGGTAGATGAAGAAGTTCACGATCCAGGGGAAGCGGTGCGTCCAGGTCCTCGCGTACTCGTCGGGTCCCGTCTCGCCGGTGTGCTCGCCGTAGCCGTGGAGCTTGGCGAAGAACACGGTGAAGGTCGCGTAGGGAAGGGCCCAGAACAGGAGCAAGTCCGCCCAGAAGCCAAACACGATCGAGGCTCCGATCAGCGCTCCCCAGAAAGTCAGGTTCAACGCCAAATCGCGGAGCGTCGGCTTGAGGCCCCGCTCAACCGTGAACTTGATCATCCAAGTCACGTAGCGGAACAGGTTCAAGAAGAGCAGGTCCGCGAGGAGCATTCCGACCAACTTCCACTTGGGGAGCCGTCGGTAGCGATAGTCCATGGCCTCGAACATGTCGACTTCAGGGTCCTCACCCCGGACGCCAGTCGACTTGTGGTGGGCGAGGTGGAACACGCGGTAGTAGCGGGTCAGCGTCCCAAACGGGATCGCGCAGAACAGGTCTGAGACGAAGTCGTTGATCTTTCGATTGGGGTGGAGGAGTCCGTGGCTCGCCTCGTGGAGGAGGATCATGAGGTGGAACTGAAGGCCCGAGATCACGAGGATCGCTGGCAGGGCCAGCCAGTAGTTCGAGAGCCGGCCGCCGAGGGCCGCGGTCGCGATCGCAGCGCCGCTCAGCGCGAAACACAGAGCGATCGATCGCCAGCCTGAGACCCGGGTGAACTCCCGCATCACCTCACGATCCACCGTGGGTCTAAACCCGGCTCCACTCATAACCCCGCCTCTCTCACGCCAGCCGGGAACAAGCCGTGGCCCGCTCGTAACTTCTTTCGAAACAGGCGCAGCTCCGCCCACTTTCCTTTCCCCGGCACGCAACTGAGACGCTAATGGCGGTCATTGTTGGGTCCCTCGCCGGAGCCGACCCCGCGCCCGAGGAATCTAGTGCTGCCCGCCAGAAGTTCCGGTACGGGTGAAATGTAGGGGCGGGGTCTACCCTGGGTCTACCCGGTCTACCCCCGCCCGCGGGAGGGGGTACAGCGCCTGACGTAACAATGGACAAGTGCACGAGAGGGTCCCGTGAGGCCTGGTCGGCGCGGCCTCGGGGCGGGCGGGGGTAAACCCCGCCCCTACGCAAGCGTGTTGCGAGCCGCCTAGGAGGGGCACATTGGAGGGAGGGGCAGACTCGGCCCCCTCCGAGGGCCCCGTGCGATCTGTAGGGTGCGGGGTTTACCCCCG
>JAESQQ010000608.1 GCA_016765095.1 Planctomycetota bacterium
AGGACCTCGCGCACGTGAGAACGGCGTTCCCGTTCTCGACCCCGGCAGAGGTTTCTGCCGCGGCAGAAAGGCAGACCCGAGAACCGAGTTCCCGTTCCCGGCCCCGCCGTCGAGCTTTCGCGTGCGGCGGATCGTGCACTTTCCCTTCTTGCGATTGATCGCGCCTTGGGTGCCCCGCTGGGCGTAGCGCAACCGAATGCTGCGGACTGAGTGGCGACTCGATCCGAGGCCCTCTGCGACCTCTTCGTCAGTCCAGCCAGAACCCTGGTCTCCTTGATCCGAGAGCAGTAGCACCCGGGCACGAGTCAGCTTCTTTGCGGACGCCTCCCCTGTACTTGGCCTCTGAGCTTGCGAACCCTTACAGAGCCGAGGTCGAACTCCTCGCAGAGTGGGCGCAGGGCTTTGACGGTGAGCGTGGAATCTCAGTGGCCGAGTGACCAACCGCGCGATAGGTGCGGCACTTCTGCCACAAACGCTTCTCGGTCTATGCCTTGCCGCCTGCGCAGGCTGTGGCGGACCGGACGTGAGAGTTGTTGATGAGGGAGGGCGACCCGTCGAAGGGGCGCTGGTCGTGGGATCGCTGCACTCGTTCACTCCGCCACCAACAAGTGTGGTTGGCCTAGCGATTGCGCCTCGCCTTGACCCCTCTGCGGGGGCGACTCGCGGCTTCCAGCTCTAGTAGAGCGGCCACCTAGAGCGGCCACCGAGAGCAGCCAGCTAAAGCGGCCAGCTAAAGCGGCGAGCGGGGGCTGGCGACGCCCTGGCGCTCGATCTCGTGGATCTTGTAGGCGGCTATCCGCTGAGACTCCGAGAGGGTCCGGCCTTCGACGAGCAGCACGCCGAGGCGCATCAGTTCCCCGGTCTTGGAGTAGAACTCCTTTTGTCGCTTGAGGGCACCTTCGACCGCGGGCGCCTCGCAGTAGTTGCTGTCGATGATGATCTTCGCGATCGCCTTGTCTTGGTCGCGGCCGATCCGATAGGTCACGGCCCGATCGAGGCCGCGCAGCTGCTCTCGGTTCAGGAGGCCTTCGCCGTGCAGGACTTCACCCGGCGACACGCCCCGCTCCCGGGCTTCGCGCCTGGCCTGAAGGAACTGGTGGCGCGAGAAGAGGCGCTGCTGAACGCCGATCTTCTCGAAGTGATTTGCTCGCTCGTCAGCAGTCCCCACCAACACTCCTAATTCGCCAGGTGATGGCGAAGGCTCTGGGTCAGAGCCGTTTGCACGCGACGCCGAACACCCGGCGCCCCGCCGGCCAAGCGTAACTTGAACCCGCCGATCTGGATCTTGCCATGAACCTCGACTCGCGCGCGCCCCTCGTCTGTGTGAATGGACGCGCTGAAGTGAGTCCCGTGGCGCCCCCCGCTCAAGCGCAGCGGCCCGGCCTCCTCCCGACGAACCTCGATTCCCCAATCGGCGAACCGATTCCGGGCGAGGTCGAGCGCGAAGTTCTCGAGCCGACCCAGGACCTCCTCCGGAGGAAGCTGGTGGGTGACTTCGATCGTCATTCCGGTCAGGGAAACGGTCGCCAAAGGAGCTCCTTGAGAACTGCCCAATCTAGCGGGCAAGCCACCTCCCCAACAAGCGCGGGGCTAGCCTGGGCCCGAGCACTCCCCCCAGGGCGACTCCCAAGACCGGCAACCAGACGGCCGCCCGGACCCAGCCCGACTCGACCCACGAGCCAGGCAAGCCCGTGTAGCGGAGCTGGATCTCATAGACCAAGGGCACTGCGAGGGAGAACAGAAACCCGGCCGTCCGCAGGCGAGAGCGCGCCTGGAGGAGAAAGGGCACGACCCAGAGCGCATACCAAGGGTGAACCGTGGGCGAGCAGGCCAAGAACAGGAGCGCGCAGACCAAGGCCGCCTCGGCCAGGACCTCGCGGCCCTCGTCCTCGGTTTGGGCGCGGTGCGCGCGACGAGCGAACCAGGCCACGACGAGCCCCGCGAGCAGGCCCACCAAAAGCTTGGCGGGGACTTTGATCCAGGTGGTGTGGGTTGCGGGGTCGAAGCCGGGCGCGACCTCGGTCAGGAGCGGGGCCAGCCAGCGGACGAGCGCCTGGGAGACGCCGACTCCTCGCAGGGCGCCGTCGACGGCCTCGAACCCGACTCCGTTGAAGCTCCAGCTCACCCCGTAGGCCCCCAGACCGGCGACCAACTTCTTGCCAGCGCTCAGGAAAGGCAGGACGCAGACGAGGCCCGGCAGTGCGACCCAGCCGAGCCGCGCGGCCCGCTCTCGCCACGAGCGACCCAGGAGGAGGAAAGTCGGCAGGAGCAGGAGCGGGAGATACTTCGCGGCGATCGCCGTTCCGAGCGCGATCGCCGCCAGGCGAGCGCGGCCGCGCCACTCGAGCTCGAGCGCTGCGGCGAGGAGAGCCACGGGCAGGATCTCGAGGTGCCCTTGCCCGGCGACTTCGAGGACCACGAGCGGATGCCAGGCGTAGACCAGCGCCCAGAGCGGATCCAGGCCTCTCCTCCTCAGGCCCCCGATCAGGAGGAAGAGCAGACCCAGGTCTGCGGCCAAGAACACGAGCTTGAACCAGAACACGCCCGGACCCGGCAGCGCCGCGACGCCCCGAAAGAGGAGCTGGAGGGGCGGTCCGTAGATCGCGGGCACGCTGGGGTGGTTGACCCGCAGCCAGCCCCCGTCCCGCAGCCCCGCCAGAGTCGGGTCGGCTGGCGGGGTCAGGTAGGGATTCACGCCCTCGGCCTGGACGCGGCCCTCCCAGCGATACCTCCAGACGTCGTCGGAGAGGCTCGGCGGGGCTGGGAGCATGCAGATTCGGGCCAAGACGCCGACTGCGACGACGAGGGTCAACAGGTGTGGGCTCGAGGGGCCCTTTTTTCGGGCCAGCCAGACGAGAGCGCCGAGCTGCGCCCCGGCTGCGACGAAATACAGCACCAACGCTCCTGGAAGCGCTCCGTGGCGAAGATCACCCCCCAGGCCTAAACCCGCGCAGGCCCCTATGAAGAGGGCTCCTGTCAGGGCTAGCGGGATCCAAGTCCAATCCTTCACGGCGGGGATCCTACGGCGGGTCCGCGGCTTGCTAAACGGAAGTTCATGATTCTGAGTGGTTGGGCGATACGCACACGTCTAGCGTGGCGACCGAATCACGAATTCCGTTTACTAGAAGATTGAATTTAGTAAAGCGGAGCACGATTCTGACCGAGGTCGCCTTCCTAGCGAAGGGGGATCATGAAACCCCACTCGCGGGCGACCTCTCAGAATCGTAGCCTCCGGTTTAGGAGCGGCGTGAGTCTCAGCCCCCAAGAAGCACAGGCCCTCGCAGACACCGAGGCCTTCTTCCGCTCGCCGGAAGAGGGACTCTTGGGCCGCGTCTCGCGCTCCCTCTTCAAGCCGGTCGAGATCCTGACCGAGCGCCTGATCCCCGACAAGCTCCTCGAAGTCGCTGGAAACGGCGTGGCTGGGGTCCTGCGGGGGATCGCGACGCTCACCGACCAGACCCTCAGCCCAGAGCGCGTGCTCCGGGCTGCGCGCAAGCACCAGGAAGTGGACACGCTCGAAGACCTCCGCTGCGCCCCCTTGGAGGTCCTCGACGAGGTCAGCCGCGAGGTCCTCTCGGAGCACCAGACGATCGCTGCGCTGGAAGGAGCTGGCTGCGGAGTGGGCGGGCTGGCCCTCTTGGCTGCAGATATCCCGCTCCTGCTCGGGGTCACCCTCCGCTCGGTCCGCCAGGTCGGGATGGCCTACGGCGTCGACCCCAAGGCAGCCGGCGAGGGCGTGATCGCGTTCAAAATCTTCGAGCTGGCCTGCGGCGGAACCCGAGATCGCTACGCCCGCCTCCTCGAGCTCGACACCCTCCTAGACGAGCTCGACGGCCTCGAGCCCCAGCGTCGCGCGGAGAAAGCCGCTGTCCTCGCGAGCCTGATCGTGACTCGAGAGGCCGTAAAGCGAATCGTCTCGCTCCTCCTGGGCCGAAAGCTGCTCCAGGCGATCCCCGTGGCCGGAGCCGTGGTCGGAGCAGGGTTTAACTACCTCTTCGTCCAAGACGTCGGCGAAACCGCCCGCCAGATCTATCGGCGGCGATGGCTCTTGGCAAAGCAGCTCTAACCTCTGGGTTGACCAGGCCCGGATCGTTCTTATGATCCCGCGCTCTACGATGAGGAGGCTCCCGTGTCTCGCAAATGCGATAGCTGCGGCAAGAAGACGACCGCAGGCCGAACCTACAGCCACCGTGGCCTCGCGATTCGCGTGGGCGGTGTCGGTATCAAGATCACCGGGATCAGTCGGCGGACTTTCAAGCCAAACGTTCAGCGGATCCGTGTGCTCCAGAACAACGGCACCGTCGAGCGCTCGAAGATCTGCACCAAGTGCGTTCGGGCCGGCAAGGTCAAGAAGCCCATGAAGCGGGAGATCCCCGACGGGCTCCTGGCTCGCATGCAGGCCAAGGAAGACGCCAAGAGCCCGGCTGCACGCCGCGCCAAGGCTAAGGCCGCCGGCGATCGTCGCCGCGCGCG
>JAESQQ010000609.1 GCA_016765095.1 Planctomycetota bacterium
GGCCAGCGTCCACCCCAAGCACTACACCCTCCTCGACTCAGAGGACACGCTCGAAGCCTCGACGCGACGGGCGCTCGCGGCGGGGGCCGACGCGATCGTCGTCACGGGGAGCGCGACGGGATCCGCCCCCGATCCGAGTCGCGTCCAGCGGGTCCGCGCTGCCGCTGGCCCCGACGCGTGTGTGCTCGTGGGAAGCGGCGTCAAAGCCGAGAACGCCGCCCTCTTGCTCGCCTCGGCGGACGGCGCGATCGTCGGCAGCAGCCTTAAGGCGAGCTTCGCAGATCCCCTCGACCCCACGCGAGTCCGAGAGCTCGTGGCGAGGTTCGGGTAGAGTCAGTGACCACCGAAAGGCTCTGAATCAGTGAGTTGGGAACCTCTGGCCATGGCGCTCGCACGCGGGGTCCTGCGTGCCTCTCTCCCCCATGGGGAACAGACGGCCCATGGGGAACAGACGGCCCATGGGGAACAGACGGCCCATGGGGAACAGACGGCTCATGGGGAACAGACGGCTCGCGGGGAACAGGCGGCGCTCGACAACCTCGAAGGCGTTAAGGAGGACTACCTCCTCAACGCGGTCTCGACGCTCCAGTCCTACACCGGACGATCCGATCCGGGTCGCATCAGCGCGACGCGCCTCGAGAGCACCGTTGGCAGCGCCTGGCCCGAGCTCCGCCCGTCTGACCGCGAAGAGCTCGACGAGCTCTGTCAGAGCCTGCTCCGCGGGGGGAACGACGCATTCAACGCGGCCTCCCGCCTCGGCCGCCGCGCACCCGTCGCGCTCTTTCGCGACCCCAACGTGCGCGGGCTGCTCCAAGGCGGCAAGGGGGGCAAGGCAGAGGGAGGCAAGGCCAAGGGCAAAAGCCGAAGCAACGCCGGGCCTAAGATCGGGCTCTTGATCCTCGCTGGGCTCGGCGCCGCGGTCGGCTACGTCGCGACCCGGCAGCGGCCTGACCTCGACGCGCCCCAGATCCTGATCACCCCTCCGGCCAAGACGAACGCCACGAGCACGCAAGTCCAAGGAGAAGTCAGCGAGGAGGACCTGGCTTCGCTCAACCTCGAGGGCAGCCCTGTCGCCTTTGAGGAGATCGGCCCCGGCCAGTATCGGTTCACCGCCGAGGTTAAGGACCTAGGCGTCGGCGCAAACGTGCTCGAACTCGAAGCCACCGACCGGGGTGGACGGAGCTCGAAGCGCTCGTTCCAAGTCACTCGCGTCCCATTCCCGGTCGCGATTCAGTTCACGACCCCAGCCAAGAACACGGTCACCCGGGCGCGCACGATCGCCGTCTCGGGACAGGTCCGCTCCAAGGGAACCGTCGAGAGCATCAAAATCGCAGACGTCGCCCTCGCAGTCGAAATCGACGGGGCCTTCAGCGGTCAAATCCCCATTCCCAGCTCCGAGGGCTCCCACGTTCTGCCCGTGTTCGCGCGGGGGCCGGACGCCGAGGGGAAGTCGACCCTGCGGGTGATCGTCGATCGGACTCCGCCCAAGATCGTGATCCGCGAGCACCCGACCAAGGTCTATGGCGACACCTTCGACCTCCCCTTCCGCGTCGAGGACCACAGCGACTACGTGACGGTCGAGGTCACGGGCCTCGGTAAGGTCCGCCGTCTCCACTCCGGACGCGATCTGCACGTCTCGGTCCCGATCGCGGAGTTCGGCGAGCAAGTGATCGAGGTTCGAGCCCGAGACGAGCTCGGAAACGCCGCGCAGCCAGTTCGGATCTCGATCACGCGCGTCAAGGCGAGCAGCGACCTGCTCGCGCCCTTCCGACGGGGCCAGCGCGCCTATCGAATCACGAAGGACATTACCGTCCGCGCTGGACAGACGCTCGTGATCCCAGCCGGGAGCCGAGTCCAAGTCGAGACCGGGATCCGAATCAGCGTCGAGGGCAAGTTGATCGCGGCCGGGACGCCCTCGGCCACGATTCAGATCAGCGGACGAGGCTGGGAAGGGATTCGACTCAAGGGCGAGCTCGCTCGGGCGGAGCTGCGTTACACCGAGCTCCGCGGGGCAAAGAGCGAGAACGGCGGCGCGCTCTACCTCAGTCGCGGCGCCCAGGCCACGCTCAAGCACTGCACCCTGATCCACAACGCGGCCACCAAGAACGGAGGCGCGATCTACGCCGTCGGACGCGCGAGCACGCCCTGCCAGCTCACGCTCGAAGACGTGACCCTGATCGACAACACGGCCGGCGCTGAGGGCGGCGCGCTCAACCTCAACAGCCACTGTCGGGCGCGGTTGACGCGCGTCGAGTTCACCAAGAACCACGCCCAGGCCTATGGGGGAGGCGTGGTCCTCCTGAGCGTCGCGCGCGGCTCGACCGAGGGCGAGTTCACAAACTGCACCTTCAAGAAAAACAGTTCCGGACGCGGCGGCGGACTCCAAGTTGGAATGAACGCCCGGGCGCGGCTCAAAGACTGCGTGCTCGAAGAGAACACAGCCACGATCGAGGGCGGCGCGCTGTTCGTCCAAGGGCGGAACCCGACCCAGCGTGGTCAGCTCGAGGTCAGCGGAGGACGGATCACACAAAACCGCGCGCCCAAGGGCGGCGGGGTCGCGGTCCGTCACGACGCGCGGGTGACGCTGACGCGAGTCGATCTGATCCAGAACCAGGCGACCGCCGCAGGCGGGGGTCTCTACGCCAACGGCGGTGGCGGCGAGCACACCGCGATCAGCCTCCTCAGGACCCACGTCGTCGGGAACACCTCCCGACTCGGGGGTGGGATCGCAGTCGAGAAGTCTGTCGATCTCCACGCCGACCACGTCGACTTCAAAGCCAACGTGGCCGAGAACCAGGGAGGCGCGCTGTGGGCCCAAGGCCCAGGCGGAAAACACCAGCTCCGACTCGAGCTCGTAGCCTGCACCTTCCGCGAGAACCTCGTTCAAGACCCGAGGCGAAAGCGCCACAAGCGAGGGCACGGAGACGACGTGCGAATCGGGAAGGGAGTCGCGTTCGACACCGCCCAGCTCAAGTCGTGCGGGATCCCCCACAGCCGCGCCAGCCTGGCCGCCGGCGTGCACGCGCCCAAGCTCGCAAAGACGCCCGGCACCGCTGCCAAGACCCCTGCGCGAAAGCCCCCGAGGCGAAGAAAGCGATCAGCGACCCCGGCGACCCCGCCTGGCGTCCCCGCCGCGCGACGAGCAGACCCGCTCGACCGTGCGCCGCCCCCCGGGCCGAGCATTGCCACGCTCCCCGAGGCTCCTTCCAAGGGGCGGGCCTTAGTGGAGGGCGACGACGACTTCGGTCGCGCGCTAGGCCACTACGTCGCCGCTGCCCTAGACCGGGACTACCACTCGCTGCGCGCCGATCGGTTCCGGAGCACCTCCTCCCGAATGAAGAGCTACGAGGCCAAGATCGAATTTCCAGGGGTCGTAAGCACTCGAATCTGGGACACGGGTCGCCGCCACTACGCCTGCGTGACCCTCTCCAATACGGCCCCAGACCAGGAAGCAACCCAGGTCTTTGAGAGCTTCGAGGCCCGCCTCAAGGGACACCTTGGCAAAGCCTGGACTCAGAAGCACCGCGAGACGCGCAGCGGGGGTCGCGTCACCGAGTTTCACCACGGCCACGTCCGCCTTCGCCTGACGCTCACGCGCTATGAACTCCGCTCCGGGGCGCGAGCGACGGTGATGCTCTTCTTCAACTGAGGAAGGGCCCCAAGCAAGTGAATCTCCCCCTCGCCTCAAAGCCAGCCAGGCCACGATTGGCAGAGGACCTCGTTCCGCCGATCCCGCCGCTGGCGAACCGGGTTCGAGTTCGGACGGTGATGCGCTTCCTGGCGGTCTCCTACTTCAAGGTCGAGGTGGTCGGTCGCGAACACGCTCCCCAGCGCGGCTCTGCGATCGTGATCCCCAATCACCCCTCCTTCTTGGACCCCTTCCTGGTCGGCTGGGGAATGCGAGCCTGGGTGACTTGGATGGCCTGGGACAAGGCCTTCGACTGGCCGGTGGTCGGTCCGATCATGAACTCGATGGGCGCCGTCCCCGTTAACCTCGAGCGGGCGTCGTCTGAGAGCCTCAAGACGGCCTACGCGATCCTCAAGGCAGACCGGATGCTCGGTCTGTTCTTTGAGGGCAAGCGGACGGTCGAGGGCAACTTCCAGCTCAATGACCCCCTCCAGGGGGCAGCCAGGATCGCGCTGCGGACCGGGGTCCCGATCTACCCCGTCAGCCTGGCCGGGATTCGAAGGCTCTGGGGATACTCTTCCGCTGGCCCCAAACCTGGCCCGATCACGGTCACCTTTCACCCGCCGATCGACCCCGCTGACTTCCGTCGCGGGCCCCGTTGCGAGCGAGCGCGCTTCCTGACCGATCGAATCGCAGCCACCATCCGCTCGGGTCTCCCGATAGACGGAGCCCACCGCCATTGGAGCCAGGGGTAGTCCATGGACACGAACCCTTCCAGGAGCAATCGAAGTCACCGCGCCGTGGGGGCAGAGGGAATCGACGACGACCTCCAGTTCGAGCGCAGGGAGGGACGCAAGCTGGCCAGCGGACTCAAGATCGGCTGCTCGGTCATAGCGGCGGTCCTCCTGTTGGGTGTGGGGTCGACCTACTTTCAGCACCGGGCCGGCATAGCGCTCCGGAAGCGGAGCAGCCCCGACGCAGCGATTGGGGGTCTGAGGGAGATCGGCTCCGCTCAGAGCCTGTACCGCGAAGGGGATCACGACGGCGACGGGACCCTCGACTACACGACCCTCGCCGAACTCGGGCGCTGGGGACTGATCTATGGAGACCTCGCGGGAGGAGTCGCGAACGGATACACCTTCGAAGCCCACCCCGGCCCCGACGTCGAGTTCGAGTGGTTCGCGACCGCGGATCCCGTTGACCCCACCGCCCGGAACAGCCGCTACCTCTACACGGATCAGACGGGAATGATTTACTACTCCGACAACGCCCCAATCCAGGGCCCGCTCGACCAGGCAAACCTCCCCCCAGGCGTGTTCCACCTGCCGGCGTGGTAGGGGAGCGCCGCCCAAGGCGCGGCGGCGTCCCTCGCAAGCGGTCGTCTATGATCCTGCACAAACTCTGAGGAGGCTGTCATGGGTCGCGACGACGACGACGACGACGACGACGACGACGACCGCTACGGGAAGCAAGCGCAGACCGGAATTCCGGCGGTCGTGATCGCGGTGATTGCGATCGTCGTGATCGGAGGCCTCGGCCTGGCCTTCCTCCGCTACAAAGGCGGGGCCTCCCTGGGCGGAGGAGGCAACGAAGTGGCTGCGATCGGATCGCTCAAGACGCTCAGCATGGCCCAGACCCTGTTCCGCGAAGGCGACAAGGACGGCAACGGCGCGCTCGACTACGCCAACGACCTGCCCACGCTCGTGCTGAAGAGCCCACCAACGCCTCGCACATCGCAACCGTCAGGCCACGGGCACGTACTAGTGCTGCCCGCCAGAAGTTCCGGTACGGGTGAACGTAGGGGCGGGGTTTACCCCCGCCC
>JAESQQ010000610.1 GCA_016765095.1 Planctomycetota bacterium
CGCCATTGCCGTGGAGGAGCATGTAGGCATAGGAGCTCGCGCCGTCGAGGTTCCCACCCTCCGACGAGCGCTTGAAGGCGCGTCGAGCGCGGACGAGGTCCTTCTTGCCCAGCCAGCCCTGCACGTAGCAGGTACCGACTTGGTTGGCCGCGACCGCGTGTCCCGCCTGCATCGCCTTCTCCATCCAGGCCACGCCATCGGCGCGGCTGGCTGGCCCGCCATGGCCGTAATAGACCAGGCGGCCGAGTTCGTACATGGAGTCTGAGTCGCCCAGCCCCGCGGCGCGGAGGAAGAGGCGGCGGGACGCGACGGGGTCCTTCCGCCCCCAAGTTCCCTCGCGAGTCCGGTAGGCCAAGTACCGGATCGACAAGGCGTTGTCCTTCTCGGCGCCCAGCTCCCAGAGCTTGCGGGCCAGGATGATGTCCTTGGCGCCACCCTGCCCCGCGTAGTACATGTAGCCCAAGGCCGGGATCGAGTTCTTGTAGCCATAGTCGAAGGCCTGCGCCATGTAGGCGCGGGCCTTCTTGAAGTCGACGGCAGGCCCCCAGCCGAAGCGATAGATCTGGCCGAGCTGATAGCAAGCTGCCCCGCTAGCCGAGTTGAGCGGGCGTCTGAGGAGGGCCTCAAGGACCTCGATTGCCTTACCAGGCTGGGGCGCGCGGCCCCAGCCGCGGCGGAGCGCGATCGAGTAACTGACCGCGCCCCAAGCGTCCCCGTGGGACCAAGAGCTCTCAGCCCAGCGTCCTGCGGCGGCGAGATCGCGTGTGATCCCGGTTCCATACGCCAGGTTCCCCGCATGGCGATCCATGCAGCCCGGCTCACCAAGCTCGGCACCGCGTGCGGCCCAGCGGGCCGAGTCGGCGGCGTCACGGGGAAAGCCCCTGCCGTTCCTCTTGTACTTGGCGACGAAGTAGTAACTGCGGAGTTCGCCGCGGCGGGCTGCTTGGAGGTGGCGTTCGGCTCCGAGGTCATGACTCCGGTCGGTGACCCCCCAGCCCCAAGCGGCCGCCAGCGCTAAGCCGTAGGGGTCCTTCTTGTCGGCAGCGGCCAGGGCCCACTCCTTGGCCACGCCGTAGTCGAGCTTCACGCCCTTGCCCACGATGAAGCAGGAGGCCAGTCTGCTCATGGCGAGGCCGTCTCCGGCCGCGGCGGCGCGGCGATAGAGCTTGAGCGCGCGCTCGTGGTCGTAGGGGACGCCTCGCCCGTCCTCGAACACGATCCCGGCCAGGGTCCAGGAGCGTGGGTCGCTCGGGCCCTTTGCAAGGAGAGCAGTGAGCTGCTTGGCGTTGGGGAGCTGCGGCGCCCGCGGGAGCGGGGTGATTCGCGTGAGCAGCTTGGAGGAGGCAGGGCGCCGGTGGGACGACTCGGGGACGTCGCCCGGAGCCTCTGGCTTGGGTTTAGGGCTCTCCCGGGGGACCTCGTCCCGCACGACCTCCTTGATCAGGGCGCGCGGGAGCCGGACTTTGCCTGCAGCGGTCTTGAGGACCAGGGGGTCTGCACCAGGCTTCGAGAGGACCTCGCCTCGCATGGAGCGACCGTTGGTGAGATGGACCTCGTCGGCGAGAGCGCGCCCGATCAGGGTCAAGAGCGTGCAGAGCAGCAGTGGAGCCAGACGAGCCTTCATACTCTGAGGTAACACTTTCCGCGAGGACGTTCAACTCCATGACTCGGCAGCCAGCTCCGCCCCTCACCCCAACGTGATCTCCGCCCGCTCGCGCTCGAGCTGCTTGGCCAACCCAGGGAGCGCTACTGGCGGACCTAAGTCCCCTCTCCAGAAGGGCCCAAGAAGCTCGAGAACGTCGCCATCTCCTCCTCGAACTCCTCCTCGGAGGAGCAGTAGCGTGCGACTTCGTTCTTCAGCGCCGTCGCGAGCCGCTGGCGCGCTCGGTGGAGCGCGACCCGAACGGAGCCTGGACTTCGCTCGGTTCGAGCGGCGATTTCGGTTGGGCTGAGACCCTCGGCCGCGAACCCGAGGAGCTCGTGCTGCGCTGGCGAAGCTTCCTCGACGGCTTCGAGCGCTCGGCGCATCAGTCGGGTCCGGCTGGGTCGGATCGACGACCCGAAAGACCTTCGTCGCTAGCTCGGGCCTGACGGCCAGAGGGTGCTGGGGGAACTCGAGGATCTCGCGATCCTGGCGCCGCCCTCAGGGGCGCGCGATCGCCCGCAGAATGTCCGCCGTCTCGCGTGCCGCGCGCTCCCAGGTGAACAGCGAGAGGACGCGCTCGCGGCCTCGGGTGCCCATTCGGTTGCGTAGCTCGCCGTCCGCCAAGAGCGTCGCTATGGCGTGATAGATCCCCTGTTCGTCGTCGGCGTCGACCAAGAGTCCGGTCTCGCCCTCTTCGATCGCGTCGGGGACGCCGCCATCGCGACCGCCGATCACGGCCGTCCCGCAGAGGTTCGCCTCGGCGTAGACGAGCCCGAAGGTCTCGTAGCTGTCGTCGTCAGGGCGGGTCTTGGAGACGGTCACGAACAAGTCGGCGGCCTTGTAGTAGGCCCCGACCTCCAGCGGTCCGCAGCGACCGGCCCAAATCACCCGATCCGTGACGCCGAGCTCGTCCGCCAGCGCGCGCCAGGCTTGCTCTTCCTTCCCGCCGCCGACAAGGAGCAGGACGAGGTCAGCGAAGCGTTCGCTGAGCCGGGGGAGGAGGCGAATGATCTGGTCGAAGTTCTTGCGAGGAGCAAATCGGCCGAGCGCCAAGAGCACGAGCTTGCCCTCGAGGCCGTGGTCCGTGCGGATCTTGGCGACGGCCTCGGGCGTCGCGAGGCGATCGATCTCGGGGTCGATCCCGAGGTAGACGACGTCCGCCGGGCGCCCGAGCGCGGGCTCCACGAGCGGGGCGACTTTATCGGCCAGCCACTGGGTGCAGGCGATCGCGCGGTCGGCGTGCTCGAGGCCCCACTTGCGACGGCGGCGCTTGAGGGCCTGTTCGCTGTCGAGGTCGTGTTGGTTGATCCCGTGCAGGCCCACGGCGAAGGGCACGCCAGCCCCTCGCAGGCGGGCGTAGACGTCCCCGAACCCGACCACGGTGTAGCTGAAGAACACGACTTGAATCGAGAGCTCTTCGACCAGCGCTAGGAGGTCGTTTTGAGCCCGTCGGAGGCGAATCGGCTTGATCCAGCCGCGCTTGGTGTTCACGCTCCTCACGTCGAGCTCGAGGGTCCGAAACTCGTCGGGGTCGCGGTCGCGGATCACGACCGTCACCTGGTGACCCGCGGCTGCCATTCCTCGCGCGATCTCAGCCGCGTGGACCGAGGTCCCGCCAATGTCTGGTGGGAGCTGGCTCGTGACGACGAGGACGCTGAGCGGAGAGGGCTCCTCGCTCACGAGGAGGTCTCGCTGGGAGCGCCCGCCTCCGCTTCTTCGGCTGGCGCCGGGGAAGGAGCCTGTTGGGCCTCTGGCGCAGGCGCTGGGCCCTCGGCCTCGGGCTTGAGCCTGACCTTGACGCTTGGCGCCGGGGTGGCGCTGGGTGAGACCTTGACGCGGAGGGGTGAGGGGGCGCGCTGCAGCTTTTGCTCGCGGTCGGAGAGGGAGCCTGGGTTCTCGAGGGTCCGCGAGGCGTCGGGTCCGCGCCGGCGGACGGCGACGAGCTCGGCCGCGATCGAGACCGCGATCTCCTCCACGGTCACGCTGCCCAAGTCGAGGCCGATCGGCGCGCGGACCTTGGCCAGGTCCTCGGGCCTGTGCCCCTTGTCCGCAGCCCGCTTGACGATCGCGTGGATCTTGCTCCGGCTCCCGACGAGGCCTATGTAGTGCGGGTTGGCCTGGGCGAGGGCCCACTCGAGGCACTCTTGGTCGTAGCGGTGGCCGCGAGTCACGATCGCCACGTAGGCCCCTTCGGGGGCCGTGTGGTTGGCGAGGAGGTCCTCGAAGTCGCCGAGCAGGAGTCGGCAGCCGGGGTAGCGCTCGGCGTTGAGGAAGCGCTTGCGGTCGTCCATGACCGAGACCTCGAAGTCGAGCTTCTGGGCGAGGTCGGCCAGCGAGTGGGCAATGTGCCCCGATCCGCAAATGATCAGGTGAGTCGTCACGATCGGCTCCAAAAAGACCTCGACTTGCCCGCCGCAGATCAGGCCGTGGTCGGGGTCGTCGTTTTCGCTCAGGTCGAGGGTAAAGGTCTTGGGCCGCTCGGTCGCTATGACCTCGTTCAGCTCGGCGTAGACCTGGCCGTCGACGCAGCCGCCGCCGACCGTGCCCCAGGTCCGCCCGTCACGGGCGATCAGCATTTTGGAGCCGAGGGCGCCGGGAGAGCTGCCGCGCAGCCCGACGACGGTCGCCAGGACGCCGTTGATCCCAGACTCCCGGAGTTCGCGGATTCCCTCATAGACGGCTTCGTTGCGCACGGGCAAATCCTAGTCGATCCCTCTGAGGGGCGCAGCCCCCGGGGTTCCTTGGCGCCGACTTGGGGCTAAGATTCGCCGCTATGAGCCAGCGCAAGACCTTCTACGTCACGACTCCGATCTACTACGTCAACGACCAACCGCACATTGGGCACGTCTACACGACGACCCTCGCGGACGTCCTGGCGCGACACCACAGGATCCGGGGGGAGGACACTTTCTTCCTGACCGGGACCGACGAGCACGCGACCAAGGTCGTCGACGCGGCCGCCGAGCGCGGGCTCTCGACTCAGGACTGGGCCGATAAGAACGCCAAGGCCTTTCGAGAGACCTTCGCCCGGCTCGGGATCAGCAACGACGACTTCATTCGCACGACGGAGGACCGCCACAAGAGCCGAGTCCTGGGCTACGTCAAGTGCCTGATCGACTCGGGTGACGTCTACAAGGGCGACTACGAGGGCTGGTACGACGCAGGTCAGGAGGAGTACGTTCCCGAGCTAAAGGCCAAGGAGCAAGACTTCAAGGGCGTGATCAGCGGCAAGCCTCTGATCAAGAAGAGCGAGAAGAACTACTTCTTCAAGCTCTCGGCCTACTCCGCCGAGCTGATCGACTTGATCGAGCGGGACGTGTTCAAGGTCGCTCCTGAAGCGCGCAAGAACGAGATCCTGAATCGGCTCAAGACGGCTCGCGACATTCCCCTCAGCCGGACGGGCGTCGCCGACTGGGGGATCCGGGTCCCCGGGGACGAGGAGCACTCGATCTACGTCTGGATCGACGCCTTGTTCAACTACCTGACGGCCGTCGACACCAAGGAGCGTCGCCACTATTGGTCGGCGGACGTGCAGTTCGTCGGCAAGGACATTCTCTGGTTCCACGCCGCGATCTGGCCGGGCCTCCTCTTAGCGCTCAAGAAGCAGACCGACTACGGCTGGATCGAGCTGCCCAAGGTCCTCTATGCCCACAGCTTCTGGATCCGCGAAGGCCGGAAGATGAGCAAGAGCCTCGGCAACTTCGTCGACCTCGAGGAGATCGACGCCTACGTCGTGGACTTCAGCCTCGACGGGCTCCGCTGGTTCCTCGTGACTCAGGGCCCGCTGGGAACCAACGACGGCGACTTCGCTCGTGAGCGCTTCGCCGAGGTCTACAACGCGGACTTGGCCAACACACTCGGCAACTGTGTGAACCGAGTCGCGACGATGACCCACCAGATCTTTGGCGGTGTGCTCCCCGGGAGCGGGCCAGACATAGAGGGCTCGAGTGAACTCCGCGACGCGGTGGCTGCGGGCGTCACGAAGGCTGCGGCCGCCGTGGACGAGATCGCGATCGACGCTGCGGCGGCGGCGGGGCTCGAGATCGTGCGGGCCGTGGACGGGTTCATTGCCAAGACGGAGCCTTTCCGGGCTGCCAAGCAAGGGCGGGAGGCCGAGCTCCCGACGATCCTCTATCACTGCTCTGAGGCGCTCCGGGTCGCCTCGTTGATCCTGTGGCCGGTCTTGCCGGGCAAGATCGAAGCCTTCTGGGAGGCGGCTGGCTACAACTACGCGAGCCGGATCGCGGCCGGCGGCGGCGAGATCAAGTCCTGGGCCCAGTGGGGCGGCGCGCGCGAGGGGCAGAAGATCGGTCAGATCAAGCTCTTCCAGCGCTTCAAGGTCCCCAAGGCCGAGGGGGGCGGGAAGCAGAAGCAGAACCAGAAGGGCCAGCAGCCGAAGAAGAAGAAGGCGCCCAAGGTCAAGGCGCCGCCCCCCGGTCCGAAGGACGAGCTCAGCTACGAGGAGTTTTGCGCCCTCGACATTCGGATCGCGCGGGTCGAGGCCGCTGAGGCCGTGGCCAAGGCCGACAAGCTCCTTCAGTTGACCCTCCGGTTGGGCGACGGCGAGACCCGGACGGTCCTCTCGGGGATTCGTGAGTGGTACTCGCCAGAGGAGATGGTCGGACAACAAGTCGTCTACCTGGCCAACCTCGCTCCCCGCAAGATCCGCGGGATCATGAGCCAGGGCATGGTGCTTGCGGCCAACGACGTCGGCAACGCCGCGGTCCTCCTCCAGCCGATCAAGGAGCTCCCCGACGGCGCCAAGGTGAGCTAGCCAAACGTTCGCGGACGACCTTGGAGACGGGACCGCCCGGGCGCGGGCGAGTGGTCACGGGTTGGCGAGGGTGGGAGAGTGAGGGCGTGAGCCAGTTCGGCAAATACACGCTCGAAGGCGAGATCGCTCGCGGCGGGATGGGGGTCGTCTATCGGGCCCGTGACGAGGCTGGGCGGGCGTTCGCGATCAAGGTTCTGCTCGCCGGTCAGGGAGCGAGCGAGGTCCAGCGCAAGCGCTTCGAGCGGGAGGGTCAAGCTCTCCTCCGCCTGCGGCACGTCAACGTCGTGAGGTTCCACGAGGCAGGTGTGCACGAGAGCGCCCCCTACCTCGTGATGGATCTCCTCGAGGGCGAGCGGCTCGACGTGTATCTGAAGGGCCGGGGGCGACTCGAAGGACGGGAGGCCGCCCAGATCCTCGAGGAGTTGTCCCGGGGAGTGCACCACGTGCACGAGCGAGGGCTCCTCCACCGGGACTTGAAGCCCGAGAACGTGATCCTCGTGGATGGGTCGCCGCGTCTGACGGACTTCGGGCTGACCCGCGACGTCGACCCCAGGCTCTCTGGCACACAGCTCTCGGTCCAAGGGCAGTTCATGGGGACGCCAGGCTATTGGCCGCCCGAGCAAGCTCGCGGTCAGCTGGCCCAGGTCGGCGTTCACTCCGACGTCTACGGGCTGGGCGCCCTGCTTTACGCGCTCCTGACGGGGAGGCCGCCCCACGTGGGCGCGACTCTGATCGAAATCGCGACTTCGATGGAGTCGGACCCCGAGCGGCCGAGCAGCCTCAACCCCCAGGTGAGCGCTTCCCTGGAGGCGATCTGCCTTCGCTGCCTTGAGCTCGATCCGCAGCGTCGCTACGCGAGCGCGAAGGACCTCGCGCTCGATCTGGGACGATTCCGGGCGGGAGAGCTCGAGCCCGGGGGCGTGAGCCGGGCGGTCCTGATCGGGGGGCTCGCGCTCACGGGCGTCGTGATCGCTGCTCTGGTTGGCGGCGGGGTCGCGCTTCGAGGCGGAGCTGAAGAGCCAAGCAGCAGCCTCCGTCCGGCGGCCTCACAGACGCCCAGCGCGACTCCCAAGCTTTCACCTTCAGCCTCTCCTTCGCCCGCCCCCTCGGTCGCGCCAATGCCGCGTCCTCCCGCGCTCCCCAAGGAGCCGCGCCCGTGGACACGCGTCCTTGGCGCGGGTCAGTTCGTCGCGCCGGACTGGTTTTCCGCCGGTCCGCGGGTCCTGGCAAGGGTTCGGGAGGAGGGCGATCCGGGAACTTGGTTCGAGATCCGCCCCAGCACGGAGGAGATGATTCCGCTTCCCGCCGCGGTCTCTCCAGGCACGATCCCAGCTTGGGACTCCACTCGGAGTCGCCTGCTCTTTGTGCGCAAGGAAGGCGACGTCGTGGCTTGGGACGGGAAGGCCTTGAGTCCCTTTGCCCAGCCAGGGGACCCGGCCTCGATCGCGGTCAGCGGAGATCGAGTTCTGATCGGGACGCGTCGCGGTCAGCTCTTCGCCTATCGGGCCGACGGAACCGCCCTCTGGAACTCCTCCCTCGGCGGACGGCTCGACGCCGTTCCCTTGGCGCTCGACCTCGACGCCGACGGAGCTGACGACCACGTCGTGGTCGCGAGCAGTCGCGGGGAGCTTGGCCTCTTCGATCTCGATAGAGGCGGCAGGCGGGGGCAGGCGGCCCTACCTGGGCCGGTCCGGTTCGCGCCGGTCGTGGTCGCCTCGGCCGGGACCGCGCCTGTGATCGTCGTCGCCTGCTCGAATGGGTATCTGGTTCGGTTCGCGGTTACGAGTGGGGGCTTTGGGGGCCACGCGACGCTGATGCTGCCCGCGGCGATCGAGACTCCACTCGCGGTCGCGGCGCTGGGTGGGCCGAGGGAGTCAATCGTCGCCCTGGGACTCAGCCGCCTGGGGCTGGTCGCCGTTCGCGCCGATCTCTCCGCCTGCGCTTGGGGCTCTCAGTCACCCGCGGGAGCGCTCCTCCGTGGAGGGCCGATCGCGATCGACGTCAGCGGAGATCGGCGCTCGGAGCTGGTCTGCGCCTGGTTCCTCCCCGGGAGCGGGCGGGGTTACATGGGCGAGGCGACGCTGAGGGCGTTCGACGCCGAGGGTCGAGCGTTTCCGACGCTGGGTCTCGGCTCTCGACGAGTTGGCCTGGCCAAGGTGGGGCCGAGAAGGCTCGTGGCCGGGGGGGAGGCTCTCGAGCAGTGGGTCGGGCTCGCGGGGGCGCCCGAGGAGAGAACTCCTGGGCTCAAGCACGCCGAGTATCTGTTGATGATCGGGGCTTGGGAGGCGGCCCAGCGCGAAGCGAGGGGCGTCGGGCCTCAAGGGGATCTGGTCGCTGCCTTGGCGGACGCCTGCCGCGGAGACACCGCAGCGCTCCAGGCAATGTCCCCGGAGGAAAAGAAGGCAATCTGGGTCTTTATCAATCGCCGCTGGGTGAGATCTAGATCTCTGAACTCGACGCGGGTCGCCCTGGAGCGAATCGCAGAAGCTGCGGGCGGGAAGGCCGATCCACTGGAGCCCTTCCCTCTTCACCCGGTCCGCGTGCTGCGTCACGTGAGCCAACCGCACCCGATCCTCGCGTTCAAGCAACAGAAATCGTTCGGGCACGGGATCACACGCCTCGAGCAGACCGAGTCCGGTCGCGCAGGGACGCTCCAGGCCCGGGGGAGGCTCCGGGTCGGCTTCGAAACTCAGCGCGGGGAGCGGGTTCACCTTCAGATTCGGCACGGCTCCTTGAGCTCTCACGGCGTCGGGGCCGCGTTCGTGACGCTGCGCCTCGACGGAGAGCTCGTCCTCGAGCGGACGGCGGCCCCCTGGTGGCTCCAGTTCTCCGAGCGAGTCGACCTCGGCTACGTTCTGGCCGGGGATCACGTGTTGGAGATCTCCGTCTCTCCTCGCTCGTCGACGGTCTACAAGGTGACTCGAATCGAGATCGTTCCGAGTCGCTGAGGCGGCTCGGCGACGCGCTAGCGGCCCTGAGCCCTGCGTATCGCTCGCCGGAGGCGGGCAGGGAGGAGGGCGCGTACGGGGTGCGTGATCGCCTTCATTACGCTCTTACCCCTCAGCCAGACCTCGACTCGGCGGTAGCGGGCGAGGGCCGCGAGTTGATCCTGATAGACCGAGGGGAACGACTCGGGGGCGGGCTGGGTCGAGGGGCTCACGAGGCACCACAGCTCGGCGTTCTCCTGCCCCGTCAAGATCGGCTCAAGGCCTGCCAGGCGGATCGCCTGGTGGAGGGTCGGGGCCGAAAAATAGTAGGTATGCACGACTCGATACCAATACTCCGCGAGGAGTCCCTTTGGGTTCAACATGTCGGGGACTGCTATGTAGGCGACGCCGCCCGGCGCGAGCACCGCGCGGATTCGCCGGAGCACACCGACCGGATCTAGGGTGTGCTCGAGCGTGTGGCGGAGGATCACGAGGTCGAAGCGCTCCTCGTTTTCGAGGTGCCAGTCGGACTCGATCTCCTCGGCCAGCAACTCGGCGCCGATCTCTCGAATGTTTCGGCCGCAGTGCTCCGACGCTTCGACCGCCGCCAGGGAGACCTCGCGGGCGAGCTCGCGTTGGACGAACTGCAAGGACCAGCCCATGCCCGCGCCGACGTCGAGGACCGCAGAGAGGGCCGCGCGGCGCGAGAGGGGGAGACGACTCCAGACCTGGCGGACGCTTGCGTATCGCTCGTCTTCGCTCTCCTGAGCGAGGACTTGAGGGCGGTAGTGGCCGTCGTATTCCTCCGCGTAGAAGTGACGGTAGCGCTCCCTCGTCCAGCGCGGCGTGAGGTAGACCAGCCCGTCGCGGCGACAGATCGAGACAAAGAGCGGCAACCCGAACTGCCCCCGGTCTGCGATCAGCTCCGCTTCGCTTTGCCCGCAGAGGCTGCAAGGCACAGGCACGAACTCGTCGCGAGCGGCGTTCAAGCTCCTAGCGCCGGCGAGGGCGGCTGATGTGGCGGGGAGGATCGCACCACTAGAAGCCGAACCCGACCGCGAACGAGAACACTTGTCGCTCGTCGATCTTCTTCTTCTTGACCGGCCAGCCGAAGTCGAGGGCGACGGGCGCCGGGAAGAAGGGGACCTTGATCCGGAACCCAAATCCGGCCGAGATTCGGAGCTCGTCCTGTGAGTAGTCTCGGTGGGTCGCGGTCACGGTGCCCATGTCGGTGAAGACCACGCCCCGCAGGATGTCCTTGAAGATCGGATAGGTCAGCTCGGCCGTTACACGGCTCAAGAAGCGGCCTCCGACGGGGTCGTTGCGCTGCTTGGGCGAAACGCTCCGGAATCGGAACCCGCGGAGCGAGGCCTGGCCGCCGGCATAGAACCGTTCGAAGAGGGGAATGTCGTTCTTGAGGAGCTCGCGCTGCCAGCCGGTTTCGCCGCGAATCTGGATCACCCACTTGTGGTGGCTCGGCCAGCTAAAGAGCGGCCACTGGGCGTTGAAGGTCAAGCCGGCTTGATGGAACTCGAAGTCGGAGCCGAGCGCCTTGGTCACGTATTCGTAGTAGGCCGTCGCCGAGTAGCCGCCGTAGAGCACGAAGTCTTGGTCGATCAGGTTCTGGTCGTAGGTCAGCGTGAAGCGAATCCCGGCTATGAAGTTCGTGCCGGCCACGCGGATCGCGTCGGGGACGGCGTCGGGCTCGACGTCGGCGATCCGGATCCGCTCGAAGCGGTAGGTGGCCCGAAACACGAGGTCCTGGGTGATTCGATAGCCGAGGCCGAATCGGAGCGTGCGGCGGCTCTCGAGCCAGTCTTCGCGCTGGCGATCTCGGATCGCGCCTTCGATCGACATTGGAATCGGGAAATCAAACAAGTAGGGCTCGATGAACTGGAGCGAAAACTGGCTGCGCTGGCGGCCAGGCTGAAGCTGGAGCGTCAGGCTCTGGCCGGCGCCGGTCAGCGCGCGCCCGTCCACGAAGTCCTTGAGGGACGTGGGTGGGTCGAGGATGTCGAAGTTGCGCTGGGTCAACGAGATGTTGCCGAAGAACCCGGTGTTGGTCGAGACGCCGCCGCCGAGCACGAACGACCCGGTGCGGGCCTCGACGACGCGCACGATCACATGCTCAGAGCCCGGCTCGGAGCCCGGCTCGAAGTCGATCCGGACGTCTTGGAAGAAGCGGAGCCGTCCGAGTCTGCCGATCGAGGCCTGGACTTCGTCCGCGTTGAAGTACTCGCCCGGGTGGAACGAGAGCTCGCGCCGGATCACTTTCTCGAGCGTCTTCTCGTTGCCCTCGATCTTGATCTGCTCGATCCGAACCTTGGGTCCCTCCTCCACGTTGAGGGTCAGGTCGAGCATGTGTCGCTCGAGGTCGTAGTGGATTTGAGGTCCGACTTGGGCGTGCACGTAGGCCCGCTGCCCATACATGTGCTTGATCCGCTCGATCGCGATCCGGAGGTCCTCGCCGAGGAAGGGGCGGCCGGGGCGGATTGGGATCGTGGTCAAGATTCGGTCGCCATCAATGACCTGAGTCCCCTCGATCGCGACCCGGCGAACGGTATAGCGGGCGCCCTCGTCGACGCCGACTCGAAGCGTGACGGCCTTGCCGTCAATGCTGTATTCCTCGGCGAGCTTGTAGACCCGGACGTCGAGGAAGCCTTGCGAGCGGTAGTAGCGGGCGATTCGATCGAGGTCCCGCTCAAGGGCTTCAGGCTGGTAGAGACCCTCCTCGAGGAACCCGAAGAACTCGCGCTCCTTGGTCTCCATGGCGTCGGGCCCCGTCGCGTCCGCGAGCACGCCCGGGTCGAGCTGCTTGGCGCCCACGTAGATCACCTTCTCGACGTAGACCGCGGGGCCGGGCCGAATCGTGAACCGGACCAGGACCCCGATCTCCTTCTCGACGTGCTCGACGGTGACCTTGGCCGAGACGTGGCCGCGTTCACGGAGGAGCGCCTCGAGGGCTCGTTGGTCGCGGGTGATCGTGAACACGTCGAACAGGCCGCCGGCGCGAGTCGTGACTTTGGAGTCTATGTCCTCTTCCTTGAGGACCCCGCGGCCCCCTCGGAACACGACTTGGCCGACGCGCAGCCGCTCGTGGACCGTGAACTCGACGACGACTCCCGCTCCCTCGGCGCGAACTGCGACGGCGACGGGCGGGACGCCAGGTCGAGGCGAACCGAACCGGCCCGAGCGGTAAAGGCGGGCAACGTCAAGGCTTAGACGCCGAGCGCTGAAGGGCTGACCGGGCCGGGTCCCGATCAAGTCCGACATTTCCCTCGGGTTGAGGCGCTGGAGTCCCTCGAAGAACACGCCTTGGACCTGGCGATCCTCCGCCCAGCTCCAGTCTCCGCTGCTCCAGTTGTCGTCCTCTTCCTGGGCTTGGAGCGGGGCCCCGAGCAGGAGGAGCATCCCAAGCAGCAGGGTGGCCAGCGGGCGCCAAGAGGCGCTCACGGACTTCGCCTCCACAGGAGAGGGACGAGACACGAACTGGGAGGGTGGCGCCGAGGTTTCGGCATCCGCGGGGGGGGTCATGAAGGGCGGCCAGCCTACCCCAAAACCCTTTAAGCGCAGTGAGTTCGGTGAGGTTCTCACCAGGGGGGAGTGAGGTCAGTGGTTCGGACGAGCGGGTGCCCGTAGGGGTCGCGTTCTATGCGCTGACCCCAGCGGGCGCGCAGGGCGGTCTGGGCCCCGACGTCGACCGCGCGGCCGCGGGTGGCCCCCTCGTGGTGGAGGAGCTCGACGGTCGGCACGAACAGGCTGCGATACCCGGCGTCGGCGAGCCGGAGGCAGAGGTCGACGTCGCCGTAGCTGTTGGGGAGCCGAACCGCGTCGAAGCCGTCGACTTCCTCAAAGGCTGAGCGGCGCAGGGCGAGGCAGGCCCCGGTCAAGGCCGAGACGTTGCTCGCCAGGCGCGCGCGCGGGTGGCTGGGGGCGGTCCGCCCAATGAAGGCGTGGGAAGCGACCCCTCCGATTCCGAGCAGGACGCCGGCGTGTTGAATTCGTCCGTTGGGGTAGCGGAGGAGGGGGCCAGCGGCTCCGACCCCAGGCCGATCGAGGTGCGCGAGGAGCTCTTGGATCCAGCCCGCGGTGCGGACTTCGGTGTCGTCGTTGAGGAGGAGCAACACCTCGCCCTCGGTCTGGGCGGCGGCCTCGTTCATGAGCCGGCCGTAGTTGAAGGCACCGGGACAGGAGAGAACACGAGCCCCGCCGGCCTCGGCCTCGCTGAGAGCGGCTCGACCGGCCGCGCTCACAGAGCCGTTGTCGACCACCACGACCTCGACCGCCGCGTGGCGAGTCATGGCCCGCAAACTCGCCAGACAGGGGAGGAGGAGGTCGGGCCGGTCCTTCGTCGCGATCAGGATCGAGACCCGCCAGGCGACGCCGGTTCCACCGAGGCGGTAGCCGCCGCCAGGGACTTCGCTGACTTGGCGCTGGCCGAGGCCCCAGAGCGGGAGCGCGTCTCGGAGAGCGCGGGCTCCGGCGGGGCCCGCGTGGGGCTTGGCGCTCGCGTCGAGGGCGGTCGAGCCGGGTGCCTGACGCCAGTGGTAGAGGATTTTGGGGACGTGGCTGACGCTTCGGGCGCGCGGAGCGACTCGGAGCAGGAGGTCGTAGTCCTGTGCCCCGTCGTATGCGGAGCGGAAGCCGCCCACGTCGCTGACCAGCCCTCGGCGGAGAGCGGTCAGGTGGCAGAGGTAGTTGATCGAGAGGAGAAAATCAGGCGACCAGCCTGGCTTGTAAGCGGGCTGGACGCGGGCCCCACTCGGGTCGAGCTTGTCTTCGTCGCTGTAGATCAAGTCCGCGCTTGGGTCCTGGGCCGCGGTCCAGGCGAGCCAGGCCAGGGCGTGAGGGGCGAGGGTGTCGTCGTGGTCGAGGACACAGACCCACTCGCCCTGGGCGCGCTCGAGGCCGGCGTTGAGCGCGCGAGAGATTCCCCCCCGCGTCTCAAGGGTGATGAGGGTCGCCTCTGAGGCCACAGCTTCGAGGAGCGCGGTCACGCGCTCGTCGCTCGAGGCGTCGTCGATCAGGATCAACTCGTAGCCGCGATAGGACTGGGCCTCGAGCGAGGCCAGCGCGGCGCTGAGGTGCTCGGGAGCGGGGTCGCAGACGGGGACCAAGACGCTGATCCAGGGAGCGTCGGCGCTCAGGATCTCGGGAGGGGGCGCGTCCGCCTCGGGGGGAATCGGGATCGCTCGTGTCTCTTCGGGACGACTGTAGGCGGAGAGGAGGCTCAGGAACTGGCGCGGGCCAACCTCACGCAGGAGCCTGCGCGCGAGGTGGAAGCGCTCGCGCGGGGACTTCCCGGTTCCGCGCGCGAGGCGCAGAATCCCGCTCAAGCGGTGTTGGCTCGCGCTTAAGGACCTCGCGAAGCGGACGGAGCGACGCTCGAGGAGCTCGCGCAGGTCGTGGTCGCTCCGGCGGCGAGCCTGCTCGGAGCCCTCGAGAGCAGATCGGAGCGCGGCCAGTTCGGTGGCCGCCGGGTCTCTCGGGGCGGAGTCTGGGCGGGCTGGGTCCGGCGTCGGTGAGGGGTCTTTCGGCTCGGGGTCCACTCAGTTTCCGGGGTAGCGAGGGTCGGCCCCAAAGGCGGGCCGTCGGTCGTCGAACGAGGGAGCGATCGAGGCGGAGACGGAGGTGTCGTCCTGCTGTGGATCGTGGCTGACGCTAACCTCGAGGGCGAAGCCCTGAAAGAACCGGATCAAACGGCCTCGGTGGCGGAGGAACTCGCGGCTGACGAAGTCGTACTGTTGCTCGAGGCCGACAGCCCAGTGCTTGGTCAGTTGCCACCGGAGGCCCCAGCTGAGGGCCTGTGAGGCTGTCGGTCCGCGGAGCTCACGGTAGGCCACGTCGAGCTCGAGACCGCTGACCGGCTTGCCGAGGACGCCGGCTCGAAAGGTCGCGCTGGCGTTGAGGTCGACGAGTCCAAATCCGTTCACGTCCTGCTCGGCGCGGATTCGCCCCGAGAGCCAGGCGAACACGTCGAGGCGGAGGTCGTAGCGGAGGTAGAGCCAATCGCGTCCCCGGAAGGGATCGGGCGCGAACCTCCGACCTCGCACGACTCGGCGGTGGGAGCGCATTAAATAGACGGCTTCGACGCTGATGTCGAGCAGCTTCCGGCGTCGGCCGGAGTGGTCGGTCAGGAGTCGAGTCCGGAGGCGAAGGAAGCCCTCGTCAGTCGGCTCGACGTCCTCGACTTCGTCGAAGCGGAGGAGCTCCGACGGCGAGCGGTTGACCCCAAACACGTGGCGGGTCCCCAACTCGGGGATCAGCTCGTGGCGGAGGACGCCGAAAGGCGTCGCGAAGCGCCGCCAGAGGAGAGTTGAGGCGTTCCAGCCGGCCGAGGCCGCGAACCGATCCACGCTCTGCTCTTCGTCGGCTCGAGCGCTCCAGAGCGACTCGCGGGCTCCGCCCCAGCCGTGGAGTTGGACGGGGCCGAGGGAGGTCTTGAAGCGGAGCGTGCCCTGGAAGTCCCCTCGCCAGGCGCGGTAACCGGGGTCGCCCGTGGCGTTGGTCGGGCGCAGCCGGAGGTGCCCGCCCCGGAGCGCGAGGTCGAGGTAGACGCCGCCGATTCCGGGCTCGACGACGAGCGGGTGGGTGATCCAGTCCAAGCGACCTTCGGGGGTCCGCTCGACTTGATCCTGCCAGTCGTTGATTCGGACGCGTCCGATCAGCCGCCCGCCGAGATCGTCGTAGGACCCACGCAGGTAGGCGTAAGTCTCCTGCTCCTTCTCGGTCTGCGCGACGCTCCGAAAATACTCGAGGAGCATGCCTGGGTCAGAGACGCGCGAGACCTCAGCGTCGAGGACGAGGCGCCCCTCCCCAAGTTGGCGCCGCTCGTGCACGAGACCGCGGAGCCAGAACCGGCCTTCGTTGCGGATCGTGGTCCCGACGCGGTCCTGATCGGCGCGATCGTCGATCGCATACCCGCGCAGGAACCCCTCTCCTTCGCTGATTTCCCCAGGCGCGAGGCCGAGCCCCTTGCGGGTCCAGCTGAGCCCGGCCGCGCCTGCGGTTCCTCGCCGCTCGAAGTAGTCGGCGCCGGCCTCGCCTTTGAGCCGCAGCTCGCCAAAGCTGGAGTGGCGGAGCCGAGTCAGCTCAGTTCGCACACGGGCGGTCCCAAAGATCCCGAGCCGGCTCGAGCTACCGACGCGGAGCTGAGGCAGGGGCCAGTCGGTGTTCCAGCCCAGGAAGGGGAAGCCTGGTGTCGTGATCGAATCGGTTCCGAGCCCAAGCCCGGGTGGCAGGATCTGAAGGTGTACGCCCTCGGCCTCGAGTTGATAGCCCGGGTCGCGAGCGCGGAGGAGCCCGTCGGAGCCGCCGACGGGGCTCCACTCGCGGGTTCGAAACTGGGGGCCGCCCATTACGCCCGCCAGGAGTCGCCCGCGCGGGGCCCAGCGCTGCGCCAGCGCCCCGACGGGTCCACCAAAGGCCGCCATGGCCGTGGGCGCGGGCGTGCCTGCCTCGCTCCCTCGGATCGTGATTCGATCAGCGCCGATCGCCCAGAGGGGATAGGTGTAGCGGCAAACGGTGACCGTCGCGCCTTTCGCCTCGAGGAAGTCAGCGCCCTGGGCTCGCATCTCCTCGGCTTTGACCAGGAGCCTCTTGGCGCCGAGCACACCGCTTCCTTTGCCGCTGCTTGCCCGGAGCAGGCCCTTGCGCAGGCGGGCGCGCTCGTTGCGGAAGTCGAGGAACACCTCCTCGGCCTCGATCACATGTCGGCCGAGGCCCTCGCCGCTGACCTCGACCCGCACGAAGCCTTGGGCGTAGAGGCCCCACACGGGGAGTCGGCCCCCCAGCTTCTCGCCGACTTCGATCGGAGCCAAGAACACGGCCGCAGCCTCGGCGCGAATGTCGAAGGTCTGTCGCTGCCGCTTGCCCCCCTTGACGAACCACCGCTCGCCTCGAACGCGGAGGCCGGTAACCGAGTCCGCCTGGTAGACGATCACTCCCTCGGCTTGGATCGCCTCGAAGCGCCCGAACTCGGCCTCGATCAGGAGCCCGTCGGGAAGCGAGCCTTGGGCGTGCGCTGGCCGCGAGCCACAGACGAGCCCGAGCAGCCCCAGCGAGCAGAGCGCGAGGGAGGTGAAAATGCGGCGGAGGCCGGTCAGAGGGGCTCCAGGGTCTGGGGGCGCCGAATGTACGGTGCCGGTCGGACCCAGCCTGGCCAGAATCAGGTCAAGACGTGTCAACAACTCCAGGAGTCGCTCTGTCGGGGTGGATTGGCCGACGTCCTCCGAGCCGCAGCGAGCCCCCTCTTAGTAGGTCGATGCAGGGATTCTGACCGAGGCAGGGGGGGGTGTTGGTCAGGGGATATCAACAGGGGGAATAGCAATGGCAATAGGGAATCGACTCGCGCGCAGCCCAACTTTCTGACCGTGTCACCTATGTGCCCGGTCTAAAACGTCACCCATGTGCCCGGTCTAGAGCGTTACCCATGTGCCTGGTTGCGCACACCAGGCGCCAACGGAGTGGATTCTGTTCTCTGTTGCCGTTGCTATTCACTGTTGATATCCCCTGTTCAACACCCTCGGCGCGCGCACGCACGCACGCACGCACGCGATCCAAGGCTGGATCCAGCAAGACCACCGTGTCGAGGTATCAGCCCTCCCGATCGGCTGCCGCTCCGCCTCTAGGGAAGGACTACGGGGAGCCCTTTCTGGCCAAAGAGGCTCATGGCAGCGACCATCCCGCCAGCCATGAGAACTCGGGCTTCCAAATCTGCATTCGCTGCTCGCTTGATCGCCGCGGCGTGCGCCACCAGTTGGCTGGTGGGGGCCGTCGGCTGCGCGAGTGACCCGGCGCAGGCGCGAGAGAACCGCGGCCGCGTGCTCCTAGCCGACGTCGACGACGCGGACTCCGACGTGGGCGAGCTGCCTCCCTCGGACCTGAGTGGATTCCCGACCGCCCCGGGCCTGCTCCCTCGCGACTTCGAAATGAAAGAGAAGACCGGCGCGCTCAAGGGATACCTGACCCGCTTCTATCGCGTCCGGAGCCAGAGCGGGCCAGACCTCCTCAAGCTGCTCGCGAGCTGGAAGAGCCCCAAGGGGAGGATCGTGCATGTGCCCGCGCACAACATGCTCGTGATCACCGAGACCGAAGAGAACATGCCTGTCTTGCTCCAGGTCCTCAAGCAGCTCGACGTCGTTCAGGCCCAAGTCGAGATCGAGGCCAAGGTGATCGAAATCCTCGAGAGCGACGGCTACGAGTTTGGATTCGAGCTGCATGTGGACCGGTCGCCTGCCGGTAACACTGCGCTGCGTGGCTACGACGGGGTCTTCCACAGCAACAGCTTTCTCGAGTCGCTGACCAATCAGCGCCAGCCCTTCCAGGGGGCCTCCTTGAACTGGGCGAGCGTTGGGAAAGTGGTCGAGGAGCTTGGGGACTTCGAGTTCATCATGCGCGCGCTCGAGACCGAGGGCTACGCCGAGGTCATTTCCGCGCCCCGGATCGTCTGCAAAGTCGGCCAGAAGGCCATGCTGCGGACCGAGACCGAACTCCCGATTCAAGAGTTCGTGCTCATCAACTCGAACAACTCTCGCGTCACGACGCGCTACCGCAAGGTCGGGGTCGTGTTGGAGGTCACGCCCCAGGTCGTGGGTCGCGACGCGATCACGGTCCTCGTCAAGCCGAGTGTGAGCAATGTGGTTCGGTTCGAGCTCAACACCGGTGGGTTCCCGACTCCGGTGATCGCCTCTCGCAGCGCCGAGACGCGGGTCGACATTCGCAACGGCGAGCTGCTCGTGATCGGCGGCCTGATCGATAAGCAGCGGCGCGCCGACAACCGTCGAGTCCCAATCCTGGGGGATATCCCGCTGATCGGCCGGTTCTTCAGCTCAAACGACGAGTTCGAGCAGAAGACGCAGATCGTGTTCTTGCTGCGGATTCGAATTCTGACCAGCGCCGAGAAGGCCCGGGGTCGCGGTCGAATCCCTCTGACCCGCGACGATCGGACTCGCGCCGCCGAGCGCAACGAGGACGAAGGGGGCAAGTAGAGCGAGCAGCTGGGGCCTGCGGCTTACCTGCCGCCGCGCTGGAGGGCGTCCACGATCCCGGCCCGGGTCTCGATCTGCCCGTCACCCGCGATCAAGCGCTCGTCGGCAGCCTTGAGCTCGAGGACGCCTGCTCGGCGCCCCTCGAGCGCGTCGGCGAGCCGGGGCTGTCCCTGCTTTCGGAGACGTGTGATCGCGGCAGCGAGCAGCGCGGCTTCGTCGTCGTAGGCCTCCAGCCGGTTCTGGGACGCCCCGCCGAGAACCTTGGCGAGGCTGTCTCCGGCCCGCCAGCGGACGAAGCGCGCGAACAAGTCGCTGCGATCGGGGTAGGGTTCGTTCCCCGCCGTGGCGAGGAGTTGGTCTATGTCCTTGGTGTCCGCCAGGAGCCCCTTCCCGCGGCGGTTCGCCTCGTAGACCTCCAACAGGTGCTTGTCGCGGTTGATCCGGTAGGACTCGAGGTAGGTGTTGACCTGCTTCTCGATCTCGGCCTCGTCGCGCCTTAGGAGGTGATCGGCGTATTTCTCGAGGGACCCGTGTCGGGCGAGAATGTTCGCCTTGAGGGCGCGCTTGCCAGCGACGCGCTCGACGAGCGCTCGACGTTGGTCTGCGTTGACCTTGGCTTGCCTCGCGACTCGCTCGAGGCGGCTGGCCAACATCGCTTCGTCGCGGTAGAGCGGAGCGTAGAGGAAGTTGCGGTAGTCGATCCAGGCCTGGTGGTAGGCGTCGGCGGCCTCTCCGAGGGCGGCTTCGCTGGGGCTCGAGTTGGCGGTCTTGAAGAAGGCCTTGCCTGCCTCAGTGAGCTCGTCGCGGGCGGCAGCCAGGTCGAGGCGCTCGTTGACCTCGGTCTCGACGACCTCGGCCATGTAGAGCACGACAGCGAGCTCAGCGGCGGTGTAGAACCAGCCGCCCAGCTTGGCGAGGCGCCCCACCGTGGGGACGCGGGCCAGGGTCCCGGCCCGACGTGCCTTGCCGAGGTCGACGACCCACTTGAGTCCGGCCACCCCGGACTTGACCGCCGCCGAGGAGAGCCCGAGGGAGCCGAGCGAGATCGCGAACGCCTTGCCCTCGAAGTTACCCTCCACGATCAAGGGGAGCGCGATTCCGGCCGCCAACACGAGGTTGGTCTTGAGGATCCCGTTCACGAACTTGGGGCGGACGTAGCGCTGGAGGTAGCGGACGTAGGCCACCTCGCCGATTCGTGCGCCAGCGACGAACAGGCCGTACTGCTTGTAGAAGTCGGTCGTCAGGAGCCCTTCGAAGAACTCCTCGATCCGCGCCCGGTCCCCGGTGGCGGTCACGACTGCCAGCTCCTTGAGGAACAACGCCAAGGCGAAGTGAGCTGCGCCCGCGCCCTCGTGCAGGGCGCGTTCGCGCGTCAGTCGCTTCCAGTCGAGGGTCCCGTCGCTGCGCCGGTAGCGGGAGAGGTCGAGGTCGCGGCCGGCGGGTTTCTCGGCCTTGATCGTCAGCGTCCGGCGGGGGTCGCTCGCGGAGTGACCCTTGCGTCCTTCGCGATAGGCCTTGCCGAAGATATCTTTGACCTGAGCCTCGCTGAGGCCGCCGTCGGTCACCGACGCCAAGCGCGCGTTGAGCCGGTGGACCATTCGGAAGAAGAGCGCGGTCTCAAGCTCGGCCCCGCGGAGGTCCTTGTATTCAGGGAGCTTGTCGGGCCACCAGGCGTAGTTGCTCTTGCGCCAGAGCTCAGCGAGCTCGGCGCGGGTCTTGACGAACCCCTCGCTGTTGCCGACGTCGACGATCTCACCGAGCAAGCTCACGTTTTGGTTGTGGAGCATTCCGTGGAAGTAGTAGCCCCCGCCCATTCCCCCCTGGAAGAGGCCTGCGGTGCGGCCCATTCGCTCGGCGAAGCTCCGGATCACGTCAACGTCGCTGAGCTTCTCGGTCCGGCCCACGCCGCGCATTTCGGCCTCGATCTTGGCCTTGAGCTCTGCGACGAGGCGTCGCTTGCGCGAAGTCGAGAGGTGGTCGAGGTCCGAGACGCGGAGGTTCTCCCGAGCGCGCCGAACGTAGACCGAGACCGGCCGCCAGCCGTCGATCTTGCTCCACTCCACGTAGGGGAGCGCCACGACCGCGACGGGCTCGTAGACAGCGACGCCCTTCGATCTCAGGAACTCGGTCTTCTCCCAATCGCGGACGGCCTCCGCGAGGGGAAAAGTCCCCGTCGCCTTGTGATTGAAGCGGTTTTGGTTGTTGGCCCAGGGCGTCGGGCCGACTCCTTTGAGCACGTCTGCGGTCGACGCGCCCGCAGGGTGAAGGACCGGGGCGCCGAGCACCGCGCGTCCAACCTCTCGGTGCGCGAGGCCAGCGCGCAGAGAGCCCCGCGCGCCTTCAGTCGGGGCCAAGACGCGCCCGTAGAGGTCGAGGGCTATGGCCGTGCGCGAGCCGCTGCCTCCGAGCGCGACCGTCTCGGAGACACGGAGCACGCGCGCGCCGGGCACGGACTCCATGGCCAGCACCCGAGTGTCCTTGCTTCCGAGGACCCCCGTCAGGCGGTGATTGCTGAGCGCCTCGGCGTCGATTGGGCCGGCGGTGGCCAGTGGCCTCGCTGCGCGGGGAGCCGTGAAGGCCATCTCGAGGACTTCGAGTTTCTGACTGAGCTCGGCGTCTTGAATGAAGCCCTCGGTGACCCCGCCAGCTTCGATCGCAGACTTGGCAGCCGCCCGGAACGCAGTCGCCTCGAAGGCCTTCCCCTCGGCGAGCTCGCTCAGCCAGCGCTCGAGGTGCATTCGAGGGCCGAGCTTGGCGAGGAAGGGGTCGCGGTAGAGCGTCTTGAGGAAGCTCTCGGCGGCCAGGGTTCGCGCTGCTGGGGTCGCGCCCGTTCGGACGCCTTCGACCGCGGCGGCGAGGTCGAGGACCTCACCCCCAAAGGGGTGGACGGGCTGAGCCAGGCTCGGCTGGGCGACCAGGATCAGAGCGATCAGGCCGGGGAGGAGAGTCTGTCGAAGTGTGGTCATCGTGAGTGCAACTATGCAGGCTCGGGGCGGTGGATCAAGAGTTTAAGCCCTCAGTCTGGGAGCCAGCGGCCACGGGCCTGACCGCCTCGGCGGACCACCTCGATCCCGCGCTCAACCAAGACGGCTTCCAGGCCAAACGCCACCAGGCCCGTCCGCTTCCAGACCTGCTCTACCAGACTCGCGGGCCCTTGAAGGAGGGAGCCAAGGTTCCAGGACGAGAGGCCGCCCTTCTCGTGGAAGCTGTAGAGGGTTCGACTCTTGGAGCCGAACAGGAGGACCCGGCTCATTCGGCTCAAGCCGATCCGCCGGCGCCCGGTGTTCACGTCCCAGAGGTTGATCTTCCCGTTCGTGTCGCCGCTGGTCGCCAAGAACCGCCCGTCTGGGGAGAGAGCGAGCCGGATCGACCAGCCGGGCTTGTGATCTGGCTCCCGCAAGATCAGTCGCTGCTTGCCGGCTCGCAGGTCCCACAGCCGCACCTCGCCCGAGGTTAAGTAAGTCGCGAAGTTGCCCCGGACGATCTCAGTCGGAACCGAGACGCGGTCTTGGAAGGACTTCCACGTCCGCAGGACTTTGCCGCTGGCCGTCGAGGTGACCATGAACGAGGACTCGGTTCCGATCCTGGCCTGGGAGAGGAGGTCTCCGTTGGGGAGAAAGCGCAGCCCGGTCTCCACGAGCGACCTCTGCTGCCATTTCTTGCCGCTCCGGACGTCGATCACCCAATACTGCAGTCCTCGGCCGCTGCGGACCTGGGCCAGCAGGAGCTTCCCGTCGCGGCCAAACACGAGGGGCTTGGTCTTTCCTCCCAGGGGATAGGAGCGGCCGGGTCGCGTGAAGGGGAAGACTCGCACCACTGCCCCCTTCTTGTCCCTAGCTTGGTAGGCGAGGAGCTGACCGTCCAAGCTCAGGAGGGGGTTCGAGGAGTCGTTCACGTTTTTCAGTCGCGAGACGACGGTCCAGCTGCCTGGCTCACGGGGTTGCGCCCCCTTGGCGTCCCAGGCCAGGCAGAGCAGGTCCCGGGAGCTCTGATCGATCGCGACGAGGCCCTGGGGACCTGCCGCGAGCTTGGTTGAGTAGGTGCCGAGCTTCCCCTCGAGCCCCACCCGCGATCCCTTGCCCGGAGCGCCGATCGTTCGGACTCGAATCCGCTTGTCTTCTCCGCAGGTCACGAGCGTGCCCGAATGGAAGGCCACCGAGAGCACGGCGCCGTTGTGAGTCCAGATGACTTGGTCCAGTTCGCCGGTCTCGAGGTTGTAGAGGCGAACGCTCCCGTCGTCGTGGCCCGTCGCGACTCGGTTTCGTGTCGCGTCTAGGGCGAGCGAATTGAGCCCAGAGGCAGAGGGCTCGGTGGTGTGCGAGAGGATCCCGGTCTTTAGGCTCCAGAACTCGAGCGACCCTCCCGATATGACGCGCACCAGTCGGTCCTTACGGCGAGAGAAGGCCATCTTGGATGCGAATTCCCGGTCAGGAAACGTGAACGCGACCTCGCCTCGTCCTCGCGGGTCGAAGAGATAGAGCAGGTCGTTTTCCTTGAGTGCCAGCCAGCCGTCCTCGTCGAACGCGGCCCTTGAGACGCTCTGACACGGGAGCTGAACCACGACTCCGTTGCGCAGCTTCAACTCCACGGGGACTTTCGCCCTCGCGCGGTTGGTCCCTCCTCCGACCAGAGCGGCTCCGTCGGAGCGGACGACGTGCGGACGCTTCACGATTCCCCCGGGACTTCCGGCCCTCGTGAGGTCATAGACGTCGGAGCCCATTAGCCAGCGACCGGTCGGGTCAAGACGCAGTCCGCTGCGGTCTGCGGGGTGACTCGGGGCTGGCAGGTCCTGGCCGTCTGCGTCGTATCGAGAGAGCCGGTTTTTCCTGTCGACGATCGTGATCTGGCCCGAATGGTCCACGCCCATCCCTTTCGGGGCGCTCTGACCGCCGAGGGAGGCTTGGATCTTGCCCGTGATTGCATGCAGGACTCGGAGCGTGGAGTCTTCACTCGCGGTCGCGATCGAGTCTCCTTCAGGCGAGAACGCGACCGCGCAAATCGGCAGCTTGTGCACGTTGATCAGAGCCACGTCCCGCTTCGCGTTCAAGTCATGGATTCGGGTCAGCCCCCAGTGGGTCGACCACGCGAGGCGCTCGCCGCGAGGCCCGAACGAGAGCGAGGTGATGACGCCGTCGTGGAGCGGGAACACGGGGCCAGGCTCTAGGTCGGCGTCCCAGACTCGCACGGCTTGATCCACGCCTCCCGACGCGAACATGCTCTCACCGAAGACCGTGGCGGTCAGGGCCGTCGCGCCTCCCACATGTGCCTCGACGACCTTCAGCTCTTCCCCGGTGTTGAGCTCCCAGAGGCGGAGCGTGCCGTCGCTTCCGCAGGAGGCGAGCCGCTCGGTGCCGCTGAACGCGAGTCCGAGCACGGGGCTCGCCTGGCGGGCCAGAAGCCGATTCGGCTCGCCGGGAACGCTGATTCGGATCTCGCCGTCGAGTGAGCCCGAGGCGACGACGCCGTCGAAGCGCGCCGTCAGGGCTGAGACCGAAGCTTGGTGCCTGACGACTTTTCTAAACGACTCGCTGGTCAGCTTCCAGCGGCGCACGGCACCGTCGTTCCCTGCCGTGACCAGCTCTCCCGGTGCGCCGAAGCTGAGGCAGGTCAACCACTCGCTGTGCGCGCGGAAGCTCTTGAGGATCTTGTCGCCCGACCTGTTGACGAGCGCGACTCGGCCGTCGCTAAAGCCGACGGCAAGAGACTCCCCCGAGGGGTGCCAGGCTGCAGCTAGGAAACGGAGCTGCTCTGAGGCCCACTTCGTGCTCCCTAGGAGGGGCAAGAGCCGAACCACGCCGCTCCGGGCCTCGGGCGTCTCGAGCAGCTCGAGGCTGCGGGCGTAGAGGGCCGCCGCCTCCCCATACTCACGCAGCCCTTCGTGAGCCTCACCCCGCTCGAGGAGCGCCACGCTCCGCTGGCGTGCGCTCGAGCTCTTGGCCCACGTGACGAGCCGCTTGGTGTGGGCTGCCTCGGCGCTCGCCTGAGTCACGCGAGCGGACGCCCGCTTCGCGCTCCGTTTCGCCTCTCGTACGTCTTCGAGGGCGGCCTCGGCTTCGTCCTCGGCGGCGATCGCGCGCTCCGCGTTCTGGGCGGCCTCGCCGAGCGCTTTCTGCGTCGCGGCCTGGACTTGTTTCACGAGGCGGCGCTCGCGAATCACGAGCACGCCAAGCAAGAGCGAGGGCACGAGCCCCACGAGGCAGAACGCGAGGAACGCCGCCGCCACCGAGCCGGTCCCTTGGGTCGGAGTCGCCTCCTCGCTGGCCTCCAGCGGCGCGTCCCTGAGCAGGTAGCGGCGCAAGGCAGCCGCGACTTCCCCGGCGGACGAATAGCGGTCTCTGGGGTCTACCTTCAGGCAGCGAAGCGCGATCTTCTCGAGCTCGGCGTCGACGGAGGGGTCGATCTTGCTCGGCGGAGTCGGGTTGCCGTGGGCGACCTGCTTCATGAGGTCGAGGAGCGACTCGCCGGTGTAGGGGGGCTGGCTCGCGAGGCAGAAATAGAGCAACCCCCCCAAGCCGTAGATGTCGACCGAGGAGGTCGGGTCTCCGCCCCGGCTGAGGGCTTCGGGTGCCATGAAGATGGGCGTCCCAACCGCGATTCCCGACTTCGTCAGGCGATCGACTTCCTCCACGTCGCGAGCGAGTCCGAAGTCGAGGAGGTAGGCGCCGCCCTCAGCATCCAGGAGGACGTTCTCTGGCTTCACGTCGCGGTGGAGGATCCCCTCTCCGTGGGCGTACGCCAACGCCTCGGCGATCTGACGGACGACGTCTGCAGCCTGGCGGGAGCTGAACCGCGTCCGGGCCAAGTGCGAGTTGAGGTCTGAGCCCGCGACGAAGTCCATGACGAGGTATGGCTTGCCGTGGTGGCTGCCGACCTCGTGGAGCGCCACGATCGAGGGGTGGCGGAGGCGACCGACCGTCTCCGCCTCCCGCTGGAAGCGGACCATGGTCGTGATCGAACTGTCCGTAGACGGCGGGAGCAGGTCTGGCAGAAGAGACTTGATCGCGACCATCCGGCGGACGGTCGGGTCGTAGGCGCGAAACACGACGCCCATTCCGCCGCGACCTAGCTCGTCGAGGAGGACGTAGCGGCCGATCCGGCGGGTGGGGTCGCCCATGGCTGCGGCGATCTCGGAATCCATGTTCAGGTCGAGTGACCTCCGTGCCGCGATTCTGCCAGCCGGGCCACCCCAAAGGGGGGACCCCGTGCGCGGCCTACGGGAGGGCGGGTGGCGGTGGCTCGGGGCGGGCGAGGAGAGTGCCTGCCAATAGGATCAAGAACCAGAGCGCGCCTTGTTGGCCGAGGCTAAACGGACAGGCTAGGAAGCTGGTCAAGAGAAGGGTCAGGGGCACGCGGCCTCCAGTTTCCGTAGTTCCGAACACATGACGTGCCGTGCGCAACTTCAGCTCTGAAAGCGAAGCGGCGCACGTCACGTCGGGCATGAAAGGACTCCGAGGAGGACCGGCACGCAACCGGAGCGTCGAGCTACTCGCCGGCGCTGCGGGCTTTGCGGGGATCGAAGTCCTTCTTCGCGCTCTTGACGCTCTCGCGGTAGACCGAGCGCATTTCGCGGTCGGTGAGGTCGCCGTGCACGAAGTAGAGCTCGGCGACGCGAGCGATCGCGATCGTGGAGGCATACATGAAGGGTGCGCTGATCAAGCCGCCCAGGCCGGGCAGGAAGAACTTGGCGGCGGTCGTCGCGAGGCGGCTTCCGACCAGGGACAGGCCGACGGTCGCGCCGATTCGGAGGATCAAGTGGGTCGCTGACTCGGTGTCGAGGTCAACGCCGTGGATCTCGCCGAGCTTGACGACCATTCCGACGTGCACGGGCATCACCGCGATCAGCTCGGTGCCCGGGATCGGGAGGAGGGTCAGGGCGGCGGCGGCGTAGCCGCACTTCTCGGTCAGGGCGTGGGCGCGGGCGGTCGGGTTTAGGGTGCGGGTCGTCATGGGTCGTCCTTTGTGGGTTGGAGGCGCTCCTCTCGAGCGCTCACCAGGTCCATCGAGGGAACCCAGAACCGTGCGGGGAAAATCTGCGAAACCCCGCGAAGACGCTACAAGTCCTTTAGTATCAGCCGCTTGAGAGTCCGGTGCTGGGACTCTCCGATCAAGCCAGCCCCGCGGAGCGCGTGAGCCTGCGCGAGCCGCTCTTCGACGGTCTCAGCCTCGGTCAGGGTCTCGAGGTCGACGTCGGTCGGGGCGGTCGCGCGGGAGGGGTCGAACTCGGCACGACCTCGCTTGAGCTGCGCTTGGAACAGGCCGCGAATCTCCTCTTGGGAGAGCTCCCCCTCTCGCTCAAAGTAGGCGATCGCGACGCCGCCCAAGGCCAGGGTCGAGGCGTACGCGAAGGGAGCCCCGACCAGGCCGCCAACTCCAGGAATCAAGAGCTTGGCCGCGGTTTGGGCGAGGCGCGATCCGAGGTAGCTGAGCCCGACCGCGCTCCCGAGGTGAGCCACGAGGCGGTGGGCCGCCTGCCGGGCGAGGGACACCCCGTGGATCTCGCCGACGCCCACGAGCATGGCCACGTGCAGCGGGGCCAGCACGATCCACTCGCTGCCCGGGATCGGGAGGCTCGACGCGGCGGCCGCGGCGTAGCCCGTCTTCTCGACCAAGTCCCAGGCTCGTCGCCGAGCGCTCGCGTCGAGGGTCGGGGGCTCGCTCGGCGCCAGCGAGGGAGGGTCGGGGCGTCGCTCGGGCTC
>JAESQQ010000611.1 GCA_016765095.1 Planctomycetota bacterium
CTCGGTCCCAAGCGGGGGCCGAGCCGCGGCCAGGGACGGAGTCATTGCTGGGGGACGTCACGCGTCCGGGGAGGCCCCAGCGTCTGCGTCGGTTGGCTCCAGGCTCGGTGGGTCAGGCTCGGGTGGGTCAGGCTCGGCGGCCTCGGCAGGAGCGTCTGGCTCGGCGGCTTCGGCGGGAGCCTTCTCCGGCGCGGTCTCTGCTGGATCGGTCTCTGCTGGCGGGGTTTCGCTTCCGGGCTCACCGGTCGACGTCCCGACGGGGACCAAGGCGTCTTTGCTAGCCGCGAGGGCGAGCCCTCTGCGCTGAGCGGCTCCGAAGGGCTTGCTCAGCGCGATCAGGACCGGGAGCAGAGTCAGCATCGCGAACAGGGCCACGACCATTGCGAAGGCGGTGAACAGGCCGAAGTAGGCGTTGGGGAGGAACTCCGAGACGACGAGGACCACGAACCCAACGACCGAGGTCAGGCTCGTATAGAGGATCGAGGTCCCGATCGAGCCGTGGCTGCGCTCGATCGCGGCCCGAATGTCGCCGTCCTTGCCGATCTCCTCGCGATACCGGAACAGGTAGTGGATCGCGCAGTCAACGCCGATTCCGAGCGAGACGCTCGCGATCATGACGGTCGCCATGTCGAGCGGGATTCCGCTCCAGCCCATGGCGCCCAGCACGAGCGCGATCGGGACCATGTTCGGGATGAGCGCTAGGAGGGCCGCGAAGGGGTTGCGGAACAGGAGCGAGAGCATGATCCAGATCGCGAGGAGCGCGATCCCGCTCGTCTTGACCTGCGTCTTGCCCAGGCTCGAGAGCATGTTCGCGTAGAGCACGAACATTCCCGTCATTTCGGCGCCGATCGCCTCTGGAGCGCCCTCCTCGGTGGCGGGCGGGAAAGTCTCGGCGAGGAAGGCGCGCAGGTCGCGGATCAGCTCGTGGCGCTTGAGGTTGGGGTGAGTCTCGCGGACCCGAGCCACGATCCGCAGGCGCGAGGTGTGTTGGACGACGTCGCCCGCGACGGTGGCTGGCTTGGTGACTATGTAAGACGAGAGCATGTCCGGATCGAGCTGGAACAAGAGCGCCGCGGCGGCTTGACCGCGGTCCATGGTCGGGACCAGCTTGCGGAATTCGTCGATCAGCCCCGGGAAGCTCATCACCGCCCCGACCTCCTCGCGGTCCTCGAGCCACTTGACGACCTTGGCCGCCTTGTCCAGGTTGGCGGTTTGCCCTGCTCCGAAGGCGCCGCGATCGTGTCCGTCGAGGACAATCTCGAGGGCGCTCGTTCCGCCCAGGTTCTGGTCGACGTATTTGAGTCCGGCGTGGATCGGGCTCGAGGGTCGGAAGTAGTCGAGGAAGCGGGCCTCGACCTGGAGCCGCGTGATCCCAAAGCAAGCGAGGGCGACCAGGACCACGGTCAGGCCGAGCACGAGGGGCTTGCGCTCGAGCGAAACTCGCCCCAGGCCGCTCAAGAAGCGAGCGCTTCGCTCCAGGCGACCTTCCTGGGTCACCGGGAGCAGGAGCATGCCCGCGGGCAGGAACAGGAAGCTGAAGAAGAACGAGAGGCCGACGCCGGCCGCCATGAAGAACCCGAAGTCAATGATCGGGCGCGAGCCAGCGTAGTAGAGGCTCGCGAACCCGGCTGCGGTCGTGGTCGCGGTGAACAGGCAGGGCCACACGAGGCCGCTCACGAGGCGCGTCACGCGCTCGCTCTTGGAGTCCTGGGGGAAGCGGACCATCAGCTCGCGAAACCGGACCACGAGGTGGATCGAGTGGGCGAGCCTGATCACGAGGAGGAGCGCGGGCACGTTGGCCGTGATCACCGTGACTTTCTTGTCGAAGGCCTGCATTCCAAACAGAGTCCAAGCCACCGTCGCGCCCGTCGCGCACAGCGGGAGCAGGACCCAGGCCACGCGTCGGAACACAAAGAACAGGAACGCGAACACAAACGCGACGGAGAGCCCGAGGAAGGTCTTGAAGTCGCCGTCAATGGCTTTGACCATGTCGACCACGATCGCGGGCACACCCGAGCGGCCCAGCTTCTGTCCGTCCGCCTTGGCCTGATCCACGATCTTCTCGATCTCGATCAGCGCCGCGATCCGCTCGCGCTTGCGAATGTCCTCGCTCGCGACCCACTCGGGCCACCAGACGTCGATCTCGACTTGCACCTGAGCCAAGTCGGACTGGGCCTTGCCCCGAGCCACCTCGTCCTTGGCGTCCGCGAGCTGGTCTCTCGCGAGGGCGCGCCGGTCGTAGAGCTCGAGGCGGGTCCGCATCGCCTTCACGCTCCGCGGGCGGTGGCGGAGCGTGACCAGGATTCCGGCTGTGTTGCCGTCTTTGCTGATCAGGTTGCCGGAGAAGAGCTCGTGGTCTATGAGCTCGGCGCGGGCCTTGACGAGGTCGATCTCGGGCGAGGTCGCGGTGGCCTGCTTCCCGAGCGCCGCGAAGGGGGAGATCGGCTCGCGAAAGGACCTCAGCAACACGACGGGGGCGCGCGCGAGCGACCACACCGAGGCGATCGGCTTGACGGTGTTCGTGGTCCCCGTGGCGGTGTCGACGACGGAGATCGTGATCGCCTCGAAGGCTGCGTGCAGGGACTCGACGGCGGCCACGCCCGCGGGCGTGAACAAGTCGTCGCGCTGGAGCCCGACGAGCACGAACTCGTCGTTGGAGAAGATCAGGGCGTTGCGGTCGTAGCGGAGGGCTTCGGGGTCGGCCTCGAGGACGAGGGAGTCCGTCGAGGAGTCGACGCCCCAGCGGTCTACGATCCCAGGCACGATGAGCACGGTCCCGAGCAGGACTGCGGCCGCGAAAATGGGTAACAAGCGCTTCACAGGCGGGGACTATAGGGGATTAGGGGGTCCGCCACGTCCTCGTCGTTCCGCCCACGCCAGGGCTCTAAACCTGGAAGGCCTCAGCACGCTCGCGCGGGATCGGCTCGGGGTAGGGGATCAAGCGGCTGGCGTCGATCAGGCCGAGCCAACTCGTGACGCGGGTCTGCGAGATCATGCTGATCATGCGGAGGCCGAGCTTGACGGCCTTCGGCAGCGAGCCCGTGACCATTGATTCGCCGATTCGCGGCCTGTAGTGGACGCTGATCTCGGTGAAGGGCACGCCGGCCAAGATCATGAGGAGGGTCAGGTGCGGGCCGAAGTGGCTATCGCCGATCGCGAACGCGTCGCGGACGCGGAGGTAGCTCTCGCGGTGAATCGCCCGGAAGGTGCAGCCCACGTCGGTCAGAATCGAGGAGTTGAACAGGACCTCGACCTGCTTCGCCACGGCCCAGTTTCCCCAGCGGAGGAAGTGACCCATGTTGGCGCCGTTCCAAATGAACTCCTTGGTGGTCCGCGTCCCGAGCACGTAGGGGAAGTCCTCTGAGTAGACGAGGAGCTTCTTGAGGTCGTTTGGCTCGAAGGTGTCGTCAGGCTCGCAGAGCACGAGAATGTCGCCCGTGGCTTCGGCCAGCCCCCGCCGGCAGGCCCAGCCGTAGCCCTGGCGGGTCTCGAAGATCTCGCGGGCGCCGGTCCCTGCGACCTCCTCGGAGGTGCCGGGTGCGGCGTTGTTGTTGACCACGATCACTTCGTCCGCGAGGCCCGTCGCGAAGAAGCGCTCGACCACGGACCGGATCGAGTCCTTCTCGTTGTAGGTCGGCAAAATGACCGACACTCGCTTGTCCAACCACATGGGCGAGATAATACTCCTCTCCTCGCGACACCAGCACGCGAATGGGCCGAAGGGGTGCCATTCGGCCTGGACCCGCCCCCGGAAGACGACCCTGTCCGACAAGACCCGAGCCCTCTTGATTTACGGAAGCGTCGCGCTCGCGGCGGTGCTCCCCTTCTTGGTTGTGCTCGGGAACGGGTTCCTCGAGTTCGACGACGGGAGCGTGATCCTCGAGCAGGCTTTCCTCCGAGAGCCGGGTGGGATCTGGCAGTGTCTCTGGCCCTTCCCCTTTCGCGAGGAGCCGCTCCTGCTCCGCGACGTGACTTACTGGCTGAGCTTCCAACTCCACGGCGAGTGGGCGCCTGGCTTCGCCGCCGTCGACCTCGTCCTGCACGCTGGGACGGCGCTCGCCGTCCTCGGGCTCGGACGTCGGGTGTTCTCGCGTTGGGAGCGGTTAACGCCGTCTGGCGCCGAGGCCGCCGCGCTGGCTGGCGCCCTCCTGTTCGCGCTCCACCCGATCCACGTCGAGTCCGTGGCCTGGCTCTCGGCTCGCAAGGACGTGCTCTCGGGCGTGTTCTACCTCTGCGCGGCCTGCAAGTGGCTCGACTACCTGGGGGCGAGCGAGCCGGCCGCTCGCCGACGGGCCTACCTCTGGACCGGGGTGCTCTACCTTGGCGCGCTCGGCTCCAAGAGCGGGACCGTCAGCTTCCCCTTGATCCTCGTCGCGGCCGACTTCCTGCTCGGACCTCGTCGCTCGCTCAAGGAGCGGGTCCTCGCCGTGCTCCCCTACGTGATCCTGACGGCGGCCTACGTCAAGGGCTACACCTGGCTGCTCGGGAGCTTCGACGCGGTCCAGGGCACGTCCGTCCTCGAACGACACCCCGAGCCTGTCTGGCGCACGCTGCCCTTGACCAACGCCGCGGTCGTCGAGCAATACCTCGCGCGAATGGTCTTGCCCCTTGACCAGCGCCTGTTCGCGGCGCAGCCCTATCGCCATGAGTTGACCCCGGCTGTGATCCGCGCGCTGGTGGTGTGCTCGCTTGTGACGGGGGGCGCGGCTTGGATCGGCTGGCGCCAGCGGCCGCTGGGGTTCCTGTTCGCCTGGATCCCGCTCGCCTTGGCCCCCTACCTCAACATTGTCGCGACGGGGATCCTCTACGCCGAGCGCTACACCTACCTGGCCTCGGTCGGGGTGTGCCTCTTGCTGGGCGTGGCGGGAGTGCTGATCTGCTCGCGCCTCTCGCGCATCACAGGGCGCGTGCCTCGCCGGCTCGTCCTGGGGATCGCGCTCGGTCTGATCGCGGTTCCAGCTTCCCTACGCTGCAGCCAGCTCGCGCGGGCCTTCCACGACGACGGGACGCTTTGGACCCTCGTGTTGGAGTCAGAGCCTGACAATTACATTGGGCTTGGGAATCTAGCCAACTACTACGGGCAGGACCTCGATCCGCTTCCGCCGCCAGACGAGGGGATCCCAGCGGACTACGGGACTCGCGTGGCGCGAGTTCGGGACGGGGCGCGAGCCGAGGCGCTGAACCGCAGGGTCTTCGAGCTGCGCCCGACTCAGCGCAACGCCCGTCGCTTCGGTCGCCTTTTAGAGCGCCTCGGACGCCTCGACGAGGCGCTGGCCATGTTCAAGAAGGCGGTCGGACCCAAGCCCGGCGATCCGCGGGCTTGGTTCGCGGTCGCGCGGATCTACACCAAGCGCTCGGCTCGCAACGGCCACCGTCCCCTCGCGCCAGGTGGCGAGCCCGAATACGTGCTCGCGCTCCGAATCTATGACTACGCGCAGTTGACGTGGCCCACCCAGGCCATGAAGCCCTGCCTCTATCGGGCCCGAACGCTCGAGTTCGTCGGTCGTAACGAGGAGGCGATCGCGGCCTTTGAGGAATACCTGAGCCGATACGCAGACCGCCCCGACGGCCAGGTCGCCGCCGCAGCTGCCCGAAAGGCCCTCGTGCGCCTCCAGGGAAACTGAGCTTCGGATCAGGGAGGCTCAGTTTTACGAATCGACTTTAAAAAGAATGCAATCACCGTAGAGAGGTCCCTGCCGACGAATCAGGGGTTGCGAGGCGGTGGCCGCCTTGCACTCTCCCGACTGGAAGAAAGGATCGGTTCGTGCTGGCGGCGCACTCGATAGAGATCGACGCAGAGCTGGAGCAGACGTCGTCCGATATGGAGTCTCGTTACCACCTCGCCCGGCCCGAGAGCACGAGGCAAATGCTCCGAGCTCGCGCTGAGAGCCGAGCCGAGCAGCTCGAGTCCCTCCGCGAGGAATACGCGCTCAGGCTGACGGGGTCTCGTGACGAGGATCAGCTGCAAGTGCAGCTGACTCGGGCCGTCGCCCAGGCGCGAGCCAGGGCCGCGCCCGACGTCTCGAAGGCGACCGTTCGAGCGATCCTGTCCGACGTCTTCCCTCCAGCCTCCGCCGACGCCAGTCGCTAGGCCTACGGCACCACTGGCAACTCCAAGCGCACCCAGACTTGCCCGTCCAGGCGACTTCCACCCGTCAGATCGCCGCCGTGCCGCCGGACTATGGCGCGGGACAGAGGGAGCCCCAAACCGTGCCCTTCGCTCCGGATCTCGCCGGCGTGCTCGGCGCGGGCGAAAGGCTCGAAGAGGGCTTCTCCGAGTGGCGGTAGACCTTCGGCCGGGGCGTTCTCCACCTCGACCAGAGCCCGATCCGACCCGCGGGAGACCCTCACACTGATTCGTCCGCCCTCGCAGGAGTAGGAGATCGCGTTGTGAATCAGGTTCCAGAGCGCCCGGGCAATCAGCGGTTTGTGAGCTAGGACTCGAAGCTCAGGTTGGACCTCCAGCGTGACCTCTCGAGTCCGGCACTCCGGCAGGTGCTGAGCCTCCTCAGCGACCTCCTCAACGAGCTCTGAGAGATTCAAGGGTGTCTGGAGACTCAGATCCAGGGGCTCACCGCTGTGGGCGAGCTCCAAGAGCGCGTCCAGGACACTTCGCTGGGCGTCGATCTCCTCCAGCACCCCATGGAGCGCTGAGATCCCCTCCGCCTCGGAGCCGCTCCTCAGCGCCTGCTCGACCTCTCCCCGCATTCGGGAGAGCGGGGTCCGCAGCTCGTGTCCAGCGTGCGCGGTGAAGTGCCGCAAACGCGTCACGGTCTCCTCCGCCTTGGTGAGGAGTCGATTGATCAACCCCACGAGCTCAGCTAACTCAGAGCCCTCGCGAAGGGAGTCGAGGCGGCCCTGCAAGTCTGGCTGGGCTGCGAGGCGCTCTGCGGTTTGAACCAAGGAGCGGACCGGCAGGAGAGCGCGAGAGACGAGGACGTAGGCTCCCCCCGCGCTCAAGGCCACCAACACGATGACACCCAGGAGGTAGAAGCGCGTGAAGCGGCTCAGCGATCGCGCCACAGGATCAGTCTTGACCGACGTCACCGCGACCCAGCGTGGCTCCCCAGCGACCGAGATCACCGTCGCAGTCCGCAGCGCAGGCGGCGCACCTTGAATCGTGTGTTCTTCCCAAGGTTCCCTTCCTGCGAGCGCCTCTCTCAGCCCAGCCGACCACGCTCTCGGGGCAGCTCCCTCTGGGGGGTAAGCCAGGACCAGCTCCCCGTTGACCGCCCAGAGGTCGAGCGAGACCACCCCTCTCTCAGGGAACAGGCGGTCGAGCCGCGGACGCTTGGCGATCAGGTCAGCGCGGGTCTTGGCGTCGCCAACCACGCTCGCGAACTCGTGCGCTTCGTGGCGGGCGAAGGTTCGCAAGCCCTCCCGGAGGTCGCGCTCGATCCAACTTCGTGTGGCGACTCCCAGGAGGAGCGCGAAGGCCGCCACGCTCAAGACAGCGGCCGCGGTCAGGCGGACCCGGATCGAGTGAAGGCCCTTCACGACACGGGAGAGCAGGCGGCCGCGTCGAATACGTAGCCGATCCCCCGGAGGGTTTTGACAGGCTCGAGGTTGACCAGGCGCAGCTTCTTGCGGAGGTAGTTGACGTAGACGTCGATCAGGTTTGTGCCTGTGTCGAATTGGTACCCCCAAACTCGGTCGGCCAACATGGCCCGGCTCTGGGGCTCGTCGGCGTGCTTCATGAAGTAATCGAGGAGCTGGAGCTCACGCGAAGTCAAGGGCACCTTGGCGCCCTCGCCCCGAGAGAGGGTCCGCTCGACTCGGTCAACTTCGAGTTGCCCGAGGGTGAGCACACGCTCTGCGCCCCCCTCGGTGCGGCGGAAGAGCGCACGAATTCGGGCTGAGAGTTCGACGAAGCTAAACGGCTTGGCGAGGTAGTCGTCAGCGCCCAGGTCGAGTCCGATCACGCGGTCGTCGACCTCCCCTCGGGCCGTGACCACGATCACGCGGATCTCGTTGCGACGGGCACGGATCTGGCGGAGAACCTCGAGGCCGTCGAGCTCCGGCAAGCCGAGGTCAAGGATCAGGAGATCGAAGCTCTCGTTCTCGACTCTCTCTAGCGCCCTCCGCCCCGAGTGAACGAGGCTAGTTTCGTGCCCCTCAGCGGAGAGTCCTTGGGCGACGAAGCGAGCGATCTTGGGGTCGTCTTCAGCGATAAGGACGCGCACGGAGAGGACCGATCCAAGGCTCGAGGCTCGCAGAGTTGTTGGGGGCGACGTTCAAGAGCCGATCGCTCTGGACTCGCCTAGCCCCGAGACTAGCGCGCAAACCTCGACTGCGAAACGGGTCGGTCATTCCAAGACAGGGGCAGAGCACCAGGAGAGAGCGACTACGCGGACGCTGGTCGGTTGCCAGGGAGATCAGGTTCGGGCTCCGGGAGGGTCTCCAAGACGAGCGTCGCCTTGACCCCGGCCTTGTTGAGGTCACGCTGAACTCGGCGCTTTCGTTTGAGCTGGACAACCCAGGAGTTCCCGAGCGCTCCGAGCGTGAGCGCGCCGAGGGCCAAGTCCAGAGGGTCGAGACGAAGCGCCTCTCCAAAGAGCGTGAGGAGCCGGCGAAGGGGGACCCAGTCGGTGCGAATCAGACAGATCGCAGTCGCGCCCAGAATCACGCCTGGGACGAGCCACTTCTCTCGCTTGAACACTTCGCTCCAGGGGACGCGCTCCTCGGGCCCGAGCGCCCCTCCGGGAGGCCCGAGCCAGCGACTCACAGCCGCTCGATAGGTGCTGAATTCGTCACCGACGGCGGCCGCGATGGCGATCTCCTCGTGAAGAACGACGGGCGTGTAGACCAGGAGGGCGGCTGGGAACATCAAGAGCCCCCACTCGCCCCAGCCACTGGCCAGAGCCAACCCGGTCAGGATCAAGGCAGCCGCTACGTAGAGCGGATTGCGACTGACCCCATACGGTCCCCAGGTGACGAGGGATCCGCGAACGTCAGCGCGGTGAACTCGCGCGCCTCGCCCAATGCAGCGCATCGAGGCCAGACGCAGTCCAGCTCCAGCCAGGGCGATCGCGATGCCAACTCCAGCCCAGAGCGGGTCGAGGGGCGTACCCGCCAAACTCGCGACGACGAGGGGGGCGACGAGGACCAAGAGCACGGTGCTCCGGTGGCGAAAGTAGACCTCAGCGAATGCGTTCATGGCCCGACTTATAGCTGCACCCGTCGACTCAGAGTCATTACTGTTCAGTGAGAGCCCTCTAATTCGCCCTCGCGATCATGGATGGTTAGTTCTCGACGTGATGCCGTCCGGTCGGACATGAGTGATCTGGAGACCTCTAGGACCTCAGGCGAGCCTCAGCACCCGAACCGGACTCAGCTCGCCTGAGGGTTAAGGCCCGCCGCCGGCGGTGCGAACTCCAGGGGGCCCGAGTCCGGGTGGGTGGCTACTGAGCGGCCTTGGTCGAGGTCTTCCCACCGGATGGCTGGCATCTCGGCTGGCCTCGGGCTGAGTCGGTGTTGCTTATGTTCACGGCGCTTTCCGTAGACGAACCGGGCGACGAGCGCCGCGCGCCTCGCGGCGACTTGCCGGAGCAGCGGTCGCGCGCTCCGGGCAGTCAGTCCGCGCGTCGCGAGATAGGCCGCGAAGAACCTTCGCCTGGCGGCGGGCCGGTAGAGAACGCCGGACCACTTGTCGAAGCAGGCCAGATCGTAGGCGAAGACGCGGAAGGGGCGCCAGCTCTGGCCGCCCTTGCGGCAATCCAGCAAGACCATCCTTGTCCCCTGGCCCTCGCCGAGGGCCAACAGATTGCGCGGGAAGAGATCTCTGTGCCGAAACCCGGCCTCGTGCATGCGCCCGACGGCAGCCCCAGCGAGAGAGCAAAGCTCCCCGGCGCGCTCGGGGGTTGACTCCGGGAGGAGGTATCTGAGGTCTCGTGTGCCCTCGAGGGCGACGCTCGCGAGCAGCTCTTGGGAGAGGAGCCCACCGCAGTAGCGAGCTGCCGCAGCGACGGGCCTGACCGCGTCAATCCCAGCGCTCTGCAAGTAGAGCAGAGAGTCGAACTCGCGCTTGCGAAAAGGAGCTCCCCCCCACCACCCTCCGCGGTGGGGTTTGGTGAGGCTCGCGCCGGGGCGGATATGGCGGAGCTTGACGTAGAGCCGGACGCCACGAAGGGTCACGAAGCGATTGGCGTGCAGGGTGTCGATTTCGAAGGCGGCGAGCAAGTCGTCGAGTTCGGCTGGCAGCCACTCGAAGCCCGGAGCAAGCCAGACTTTGGAGCGCTCGAAGAGATTCGTCACGCGATAGACCTCCCTGGACAAAGAAAGCGACTGGGCCGGCCCTCAGGGCGGCGAGGCTTGGGGCGAGCTAGACCTTCAGAGTTAGGTCGGTCCGGGCTTCTGGGCGGTCTTGCGAAACAAGACGAACCACTGCTCCGAGATAGCTGGCGCGCTGCAGCGCCTCGCCACTGGCTCGAGCCCCGCTCTCCTCGCTATGCCAGCGACGACCTTCCAAGGGCGGCTCAGCCGGTGGCTTGGGCGCTCTCGTCTTCGCGCCTTGAACCGTCGCCTGAGGTTCTGGAGCGCGAAGGTGTCGAAGTAGCTGACCAGGACGTGGCCGCGAGCGACTCTCGCCAGCTCGGTCAAGCACCGTTCGAGCGTCTGGGTGTCGGGCAGGTGGTGAAGGAAGCGGACGCTGATGACGAGGTCGAAGTGATCGTCGGGGAAGGGCAGCCTCTCAATGTCGCCCTGAAGGAACTCCTCGATCCCCTCCATTCCCCTCACGTGATCCAGCATGGCCGGAGACAGGTCAAGGGCAGTCACCCGCCTGGAAGGGAACAGACCCGTCATGCGACCTGTTCCGCAAGGAGCGTCGAGGACGGTCTCAAAGGGCTCGCAGAGCGCAGCGAGTCGGGTCACGATCCGTCTCTCCCGAAGATCCACCCTCGGAGCAAAGCGGGTCGAGGCGTAGTTGGCGGCGACCGCGGCGTCGTATTTGGATCGCGCCGGATAGTCAGGTTGCATTCTCACTGGCTCCTGTGGCTGCTCGAGAGGCGGGACCGACCCGAGAGCCCCCGCGCGACTCCGAGAGGAGCGCGGCTTGGTCGCCCTCGACGTCGGTCGCTCGGCGAGGCGGCTGCACGCCGGCGATCAACGCGGGAGGTCATGCAGAGACATTAGCTCGACGCCATTTCGAGCGTCGTTAGAGCGAGATTAGGACCCTCTCACGGACGGGTCTCGGCGCCTCCCCCACGACGAGCAGCGGTCCTCGGCTAGCGCCGAAGGAGGCGAGTCGCGGGGAGCAGTCCGGTCAAGGGGTCCAACATCCGCTCCGGATCGCGCAGGTCAGACAGGCGAAGCTCCCCCTCGCCTACGGTCAGTGGCGCGGGGAGCCAGACTCTCGACGTGTCGGAGCCTAGGGTGGGCCGAACCCTTCCTCGCCAGATGATCGCCCTTCCCTCCAGGACGACCTCCACAGTCTCGGCCAGGGAGATCTCTACGCTGAGCCCAGGGCCCGTGACCTTCAGTCCGAGGCTAGTGACGCTCACCTCGGTCGCGGAGATCGAGTACAGCAACAACACGACGTAGGCGAGGTTCAGAGCGATCGCCGTCAGGATCACCCAATTGACCCAGGTCGGCAGCCCAGCCTGAAGGAACTCCGTTGTGCCCGGGAACCTGAAGTAGAGCAGGCCTCCCATGCTGAGGAGGGGTCCGAAAACTCGAGCGCTGCGGAGCGCGAGGCTTGACTGACACCTGCCACTCCAAAGAACCGTCGCGCTAGGTTGAGGGTGTGCTTTGGAATCGGTCAGAGCGCGCCCTCAGTCGGCGAAGGCCGCTTCATGCCTCTCTCCGCGACTTGCTGTTCAGGCAGCCACTGCTGATGGTGGCAACCCCAGCGCCAGAGGGCCCTGAGCAGGGGCACCAGGGTCTTGCCGTGGGGCGTCAGGGAGTACTCGACCTTGGGCGGAACTTACGGCATAGACCTCGCGGTGAACCAGGCCGTCACGCTCGAGCTCTCGAAGCTGCTGGGTCAGCATTTTCTGTGTGATCGGCGGGATCAACCGGCGTAGTTCACCGAAGCGTCGGGTGTTTTTGACCAAGTGCCAGAGGATGATCTGCTTCCACTTTCCGCCGATCAGGCCCACAGTGAGGCCCACGGGGCAGCCCTTCTCGTGGCATTCGCCGTTCATTGGTGTCGGCATGGTTTCCTCTGGGTAACTACACCACAAAAAGGTGCGTAGTTGCGAAAACAGCGCCATTGGATACTGTCGGGGACCAGGACGCAAGCGACCATGAACCCACGGCGCAACGATCCCCCGCTCCCAAGCTCCGAACGGGAGCTGGTTCGCCTCCTTTCAAGACCGCCCTCCCATGGGAGAAGAATCGGGCTGGAGATCGAGATGGGGCTGGTCCGAGAGACGGACCTTAGGCCAGCCGCGTTTCATGGTCCGGCCGGAATCCAAGAGCTCTTTGAACGTCTGGCCGAGCGATCTTCTGTTCAGCGGGTCATGGAGGGTGAGAACCTCGTGGGGTTGGCCAGCCCGGAGGGGGAGACCCTCACCCTCGAACCCGGCGGGCAGTTCGAACTCTCGACGGCGCCCGTCTCTACCCTGCAGGACCTCGAAGACTGCGTTTCGACCAAGACCGCGCGCCTGGCTTGTGTCGCTGCCAAGCAAGGCTTGCTGCTGATCGGCGGCGGCATGCTTCCAGTCGGCCAGGACGAGGCGCTCTGGGTGCCGAAGAGCCGCTATCGAGTCATGCGGGCTCATTTCGCCGGCCTTGGGCAGGCCGGGCAGCTCGCCCCCACCATGATGCAGCGCACGCTCTCGGTGCAGGTGACGCTCGACTTCCTCACGCCTTCCCAAGGCGCAGAGATGCTGCGCCTAGCGTTCTTGGCGGCTCCCGTCGCGACGGCGATCTTCGCGGCCTCACCGCTGAACGGGGACCAGGAGTCCCGATTCCAGAGCATGCGAGCGCACGCCTGGTTGCGCACGGATCCGGCCCGAACGGGCGAGATCCTGGCTTGCACAAACGAGGGGTCCGAGTTGGTCGACTACGTACGATACGCCTTGGACGTCCCCGTTCTCTTCCGCCAGCACGGTGGCGACGGTCTCTACCGGGCGCCAGAAGGCAGGCTCCGCTTTCGCGACGTACTGGAGGCGGGTCGTTGGCCAGACGGAAGCCCGTTGAGCGTCGAGGACGTGCGCCACCACCTGAGCTCCGTCTTCACTGACGCGCGGTTGAAACCCGGAACCATCGAGCTGCGCTCGACGGACGGACAGCGGCCAGAGGACGTCATGGCGATCCCGGCCTTCTGGGTAGGGCTTCTCTACGACGACGACGTACGCGCCGAAGCGATAGACCTGCTGGCGATCGTCGGGGACCCTGCCCGAAACCAAGCGCGAGAGACCGTCCCAGCGTTGGCGCTGTCAGCACTGTGGGGCGAAGCCCCCGTGCTGGGGGTCGCCCGCCGCCTGGTGGACCTCGCGCGTCGCGGCCTCGAGCGTCGAGTCGCCGACGGGGAGGAGCGCAGCGGAGCTGTCGGGTTCCTGACGCCCGTGGTGCGGCGACTGGCTGAAGGCCGCACGCCAGCCGACGAACTCCTTCACTCGTGGCGAAGTGAATGGGGTCGGGAGCGGCGAAATCTCGTGGACGCCCTTCGATTCCGCTCTGAGCCAGCTCACCCCCACTGCAACGGCCAGCCCAGTCGCACCATGACAGAGGTCGCATGAGCAGTATTCCGCTTGAGCGGGTGCTGAGACCGGAAGAGCGAGCCGGTTGTCTCAGGGAATCGGAGAGCTGAGAGGATGACGAAGGGGGACCACGAATCGAGTGAGGGTGGGAACTGCACGCATTGGGCGTCGCACTACAGCGGGCAGGCACGCGACTACGAAGCACCGGACGCGGACGTCCTTGGGGCCCTTGCGGGCCTCAAACCGGGCGAGGCTCTCGACGTGGGTTGCGGCGCGGGCGGGCTCTGCCTCGAGCTGAACGAACGCGGCTGGGCGGTCACTGGCATTGACATCACCAGTGAGGCGATCGCCTCCGCGCGGCGGCTCGCCCAGGAGCGAGGCGCGGAAGCAACGTTCGTGACCGCCGATGCCACCAGCTGGCGACCCGAACAGACCTATGAGTTGGTGTGCTCGAGCTTCGGGCTTCCTCCCGAGCCGAAAGGCCGAATCGCGGTCTACGCGATGATGCGCCAGGCTCTCACTCCCGGCGGCGTCGTGTTGATCAAGATCGGCGACACCCGAGGCAGGCAGCTTCCCGCCGCGTTTCGAGGATACGACTCACTGAACCTCGACGAGCTCAGGGTCGGCTTCAAGGGATTCGAAATTTTGCTAGAGAGCACCGTCGAGGCCCAGGCCCACACGCACGGCCGTACCCACCAACATGCTGGGGCCCGTCGCCTGCATGAGCGCTGGAAGACCTCGCTCTTTATGGCCCGCAAACCCTGCGCTTGAGCTTGCCCCAGGCCCACGCCTCAGGAGGCGCGGACTCTGGCGGAGCGGCCGGGTCAGCCGCC
>JAESQQ010000612.1 GCA_016765095.1 Planctomycetota bacterium
GGCGGGCGAAGCCTCGCCCTGCGGCTGCGCTCGGGAGGCGTCCCGCTGTGCGGCGCCACGGTCCAGGTCCGTAGCGGGAGCTTCGAGCTCGCAGCGACGAGCGACGACGAGGGGCGAGTCGCGTTCAGCGGACTGGCTGAAGGCCGCTTCAGCGCTCGCTGCGAGGCCCCGGGCCACTCCAGGACCTACGTCGAAGGCGTGCTCGCCAACGACCTCGAGCGCGAGGTGGACCTCGCGCCCTACCGCACCGTCGTGGTGAACGTCCGAGACCCTGCGGGTCTTCCCCGCGAGGGAAACCTCCTCGTGACCGCCGTGGGCTACGTCCAGCTCGAGAGGGGCCGCACCACACTCCGGCTCCCCAGCGATCGAACGCTGGAACGCCGACAATTCTGCAATGATCCTCATCGACCACCAGGTCGGGACGATTGAGTGGATGCACTCCGATTCCAAGGAGTCCGTCAAGAGGAACACGCTGGCTCTCGCCAAGTCTGCGGCTGCGGTGGGCATGCCAGTCCTCCTGACGAGCAGCATGGAGGAGCACGCGCAGGGGCTACTGTTCCACGAGTTTCAGGAGATCCTCCCCGACGCGTATGAGAAGCGCGTTAAACGCGAGGGGATCGTCGACGCCTTCGACGACCCCAATCTCGCCAACGCGGTCAAGGCTCTCGGTCGCAAGAAACTGATCCTCTCCGGCCTACTGACCGAGGTGTGCGTCGTCTATCCCGCCCTCAACGCTTCCGACGAAGGCTACGAGATTCAGGTTGTCGCCGACGCCTCGGGCTCGTCCACCAAGATGGCGGACGACATCGCTCTGGACCGTCTGCGGCAGGCGGGGATCACGGTCACGTCAACGGTCCAGATCATGTCCGAAATGGTCTCCAATTGGGCTGAGGGGGCAGGACCGAAGCTCATGCCAGTCCTCGGGGAGATTTATAGGGCGCTGGCCGAGCACGCGTAGCGCCATCACGCTGTCGTGCACAAGTCTGCCTTGGCTTGTCGCTACGCCACCTAGCTAGAGCGCCGTTGGCGCGAGACGGGCAGCGTTGAAGACGAGGCGTCGTGGCTGGTGGAGCGCGTGCGAGTGGGTGATCTGGAGCACGAGAACCTGAGATTTGCGGCCTACTGCTCTCATGAGGCCGCCCTGCTTGCGCTTGGAGAGGCCAGGCCGGAGGTGGCGTTGGATCCGTTCTCCTGGCAACTCGGGCTCGCGCACTTTGGGCGTCCTCTGCTAGCAAAGGTGAGTCTGGCCATCGCGTTGGAGGCGCTGGAGACCCTCCAAGGCCATGCGCTCCATGACCGCTGCGCTGTCGCACTCCGCGCACTCGACTCTTGGGTCGCTGCTCCTACAGTCGAACAGGCGGGCCGCCTGCGGAGGTTGGCGGACAGGTGCGGAGGAGTGGATCCGGCAGCACAACTGATCTTCTTCGCGGGGAGGATCCCCACCGATCCGGTTCTGCTCACTACCGTGGGTGAGATTCTGAGTCTTGCTTCCGAGCTTTGGCTGGACTACTTGGCGCATGCCCTTCGTGTCTCGTTAGCGTGAGTGCCCGAGGTTCCACCGGGGTTCTCAAGGTCTCCGGTCACGTCTCGGATTGCGGTAAGGAGGAGTCGCTGGAGCACTGGGTCCGAGAGCAGCCAAGCCATTGCCTCCGGATCCTCGTCGGGTTCGAGTCTCCGCACATGCTTAGAGCCCTCGCCATGCGGGGGTTCTGCTTTGGTTCCCAAGGAAGCCGTAGACGCGTCAGCGAACCCGAAGCCTCCCAGCGGTAGTTCTGCCGCGGCAGAATCTCGGGCACCCTCGGAAGTGGGTCAGGCCGGCCGTGGGCGAACCCAAGGGCCGCGTTGGCGTTACCAAGCTCTGACAGAGGACGGAGACGGTACGGCCCTGGCTCGGAAGATCAGCTCGTGAGCTCGCCTGGGAGGGTCAGCACGAAGGTCCGGATCTCGTCCCGGACGCGACGGTAGTGATCGAGGGCTCTCGCCGGGTCGCTCTCTTGCGCCGCTAACCGGGGGGGGTCGTCGAAGCCGACGTGTAGCTTGCGGACCGACCCCGCGAATCCGGGGCAAGTCTCGTCGGCGTGAGCGCAGACCGTGACCACGAGGTCTAAGTCGACGTCGGCCAGGGCGTCGAGCGTCTTGCTCGTGTGTCCGCTGATGTCGACCCCGACTTCGGCCATGACCGCCACGGCGTGGGGGTTTAACCCGTGGGTCTCGAGGCCCGCTGAGAAGGGCTCAACGTCGGCGTTGCAGAGGTGACGGGCCCAGCCCTCTGCCATTTGGGAGCGACAGGAGTTGCCGGTGCAGAGGAAGAGCACACGGGGCCTTTGGGTCATGGGTCGCCTCTCAAGCGGGGGCCCCGAAGGCGAAGTTCGCCACGAGGTAGTCGGCCAGCGCTCGCACCTTAGCGCTCAGGAAACGCGTCCGTGAGTAGACGACAAAGAGCCCAGCCTTGTTGGAGTTCGACCAGCGGGGGAGGACGCGCACGAGGGTCCCCGCTGCGAGATCCGCCGCGCAGTGGTGGTTGGGGAGGAGGGTCAGGCCAAGCCCGGCCAGGGCCCCCAGGCGAATCGCCTCCAGGTTGTTGACGGTCAGCCGCCCGCGGACCGGGACGACCGTCGTCTTGCGACCGTTGGTCAGGGACCAGGCCCCGCCGCTGACCCAGCTCGGGAACAGAATGCAGTCGTGCTTGGCTATGTCGGTGACTCGGCGGACCGCGCCCGCGCCGGCCAAGTAGCTCGGGCTAGCGACAAGGACGCTTTCGCCGACGCCGAGCGAGCGCCCGGTCAGGGAGCCTTCGGGGGCCCGACCGCCGCGGAGGGCGGCGTCGTAGCCCTCCTCGACCAGGTTCACGTATCGGTTCGTCAGCTCGAGGTCGAGGCGGACCTGGGGGTAAGCCGCGGTGAATCCGAGCAAGACCTCGAACAGGCGCGTCCCGAGCTCGACGGGCGCGGTCACTCGGAGCCGTCCGAGCGGCTCGTCGAGCATTGAGGTCACGGCTTGCTCCGCTGCGACCAAGGCTTCGGCGGCCTGGGCTGCCCGGGCGTAGAAGGCTCGCCCGGCGTCGGTCAAATCGAGGCGACGAGTGGTCCGACGCAGGAGCTGAACGCCGAGCTGGCCTTCGAGGCGAGAGACTCGCCTGCTGACCGAGGACTTCGGCAGGTCGAGGATCCGCGCAGCCGCAGTGAAGCTGCCTTGATCCACGACTTGGGCGAAGATCAGTGCGTCGCCCGGTTCCCAATCGATTGTTCTGTTCATGGGACAGTTATATCCGAAATGCATATCTAGTCTCCGCAGAGGGATAGTGGCATTCTTGGGTCACAGCCACTTGGAGGTGTCTAGTGATTCGGTTGAGACGAGGCAGTGAGCGCGGTCAGGCAGACTTCGGTTGGCTGAAGGCGAAGTATTCCTTCTCCTTCGCTGGCTATCACGACCCCGACCAAATGGGCTTTCGGGTCTTGCGGGTCATGAACGAGGACCGGATCGCGGGCGGCGGTGGATTTCCGACCCACCCCCACCGCGACATGGAGATCCTGACTTATGTGATCTCGGGCGGCCTCGAGCACCGGGACTCGCTCGGGACCGGCTCGGTGATTCAGGCTGGCGAGTTCCAGCGCATGTCGGCGGGGAGCGGGGTGACCCACAGCGAGGCCAACCACTCCGCCAGTGAAGCGCTCCACCTGTTCCAGATCTGGATCCTGCCCGAGGGGCGGAATCTGGAGCCGGGATACGAGCAGCGGAGCTTCGACGACCGTCAAGACACGCTGCGCCTCGTGGCCGCTCGCGACGGTCGCGACGGAGCGCTCACGATTCACCAGGACGTCGAGATCTACTCGTCCCTGTTGAGCGCGGGAAAGAGCCTCGAGCACTCCCTCGCGCCGGGCCGCCACGCCTGGGTCCAAGTCGTCGCGGGGCGGGTCCGCCTCAACGACCAGTCCCTCGAGGCCGGCGACGGGGCGGCCTTGAGCGAGGAGACCCTCCTGACGCTGAGCGCAGACCAAGACGCTGAGGTGCTCGTGTTCGACCTCCCCTAGCGGGTCGTGCCTCCCCTAGCGGGTCGTGCCTTCCTGCTTGCCCCGACCCCCTTCGGCGGCGATCGTTGGGCCCCGGGTTGAACCTCGGCGAGGTCCATGGAACGCTACGTCCGATTCGTCCTGCGGAGACGCATTGCGGTGCTCGCGTTCTGCGCGGTCTTGACCGGCCTCCTCGGCTGGGCCCTGACCGGGGCTCAACTGGAGAGTTCGCTTGGGCGAATGTTCCTCGGCGAGGATCCCCGCTTTGAGCGCTATCGCGAGCTGACCGCACGCTTTGGGACCGACGAGATCCTCGCGGTCGGGATCGAAGACCCCGAACTGTTCACGCTCGCGGGCCAGGAGCGGCTCCGGGCGACCGTCGCGGCCCTCGAGAGCCACGACGCCGTCGAGAAAGTCGTCTCGCTCCTCGACGCCTTCTACCTCGAGCCTGGGCTGATCCCGCGCCCCGTCCGCTACCTCGACGCGGCTCGCGCGGACCCGACGCAGATCCCCGCCCTTCGCGAGCGGCTCGCCAGGGAGCCTTCGGGTCTCCTGCTCGGAAAGGGCGGAACCTCGATGGCGCTCTTGGTCAACCTCTCGCCCAAGTCAACGGGCAAGGCCGAGTCGATCCCAGGGATGGTGGCGTCTGTCCTGGAGGTCACCCACGCCCACTATCCCCCCGAGCGCGTGCACCCCGCGGGGACGCCGGCTCTGGTGGCCGAGGTCTTTAAGGAGGTGTTCCGCGCGATCGGGATCACGACCCCGCTGGTCGCGGTGTTCCTGCTCGGGACGGTGTGGCTCTTGTTCGGCCGCTTGTGGCCAGCTGGCGTCTCCCTAACCGTGGCTGGGGTGGCCATGGTCTGGACGCTGGGCGTGGGCGTCTTGATCGAGCCGCGCCTGAACGTAATGACGGCCTCGGTTCCGGCCGTGATCCTGATCATTTCGTTCTCCGACATCGTGCACCTCTGCTCGGCCTACTTGCTCGAGTTGGGCAAGGACCCCTCGCCGACCAAGGAGGAGGCGATCGTGGCCTCGGCGACCGAGGTCGGGCGAGCCTGCTTGTTCACCTCGGTCACGACTTTCGTTGGCTTCGCCTGCCTCTCGTTTCTGCCTGTCCCGGTGTTTCGGGTCCTCGGGATTGTGCTGGGGCTCGGCGTGGGGGTGGCGCTCGCGCTGGCCGTGACCCTCGTCCCGATCCTGTTCAGCTTTCTGCCCGCGCCTCCGCCGCTGCTCGCTGGCGCGACGACTCGTCGCGTGCAGGGTGCCTTGGACGGCCTCCTCTCGGGCTGCATGAACTTGGCTCTCAAGCGCCCTTGGACGGTGCACTTGATCTTCGTGGCCGCGACGGGGATCGCGATCTATGGGACTTGGAACCTCGAGATCGAGACCGACTTCAAGGCTCGGCTCTCGGAGAACAACCAGGCGCGCCAGGACACCGAGTGGTTCCAGGACAACTTCGTGACCGCGGACGCGATCCAGGTCTACGTCAAGCCGCCCACCGCGGGGCAGCTCGACGACCCGGACTGGCTGATTCGCCTGGCGTCGTTCCGAGTCGCGGTCGAGGGCTTAGACGGCGTCGAGCGAGTGACTTCGCTCCTCGACTTGATCGAGCAGATCGACCACGCGCTCCCCGGCGCGTCGGGCGAGCGCTTCCCCACCGATCCAGCTCGAATTCGCGGGGTGTTGCGACTCTTGAAGTTCGGGGGGGGTGAGCGGCTGCGCCCGCTCGTGGACTATGAGCGGGGCCGGCTGCGTGTGCTCGTTCACCCTCGGGGAACGGGCATGCGCGAGATCGCCCAAACGGGGCGCCAGATCGAAGCGCTCGCCGCCGAGCACTTCGGGCCCGAGACCAAGGTCGAGGCCAGCGGCTTGCTGGCGCTCTTTGGGGGGTTCTTGGACGTCGTGGTCGAGGCTCAGAAGGAGGGTCTCCTGATCTCCTGCTTCACGATCGCGCTCCTGATGATGATCGGGCTCCGCTCGTTTCGGGCCGGGCTCCTCTCCATGCTCCCCAACCTCCTCCCGCTCGGCGTCCTGACGGCCTGCCTGGGGCTCCTCTGGGATCGTGTCGACTCGGACGCCTTCGCGCTGACTTACATAGCGCTCGGGATCGGCGTCGACGACACGATCCACTTCCTCGTCCGCTATCGCCTTGAAGTCCGTCGGCACGAGCCCGTGGAGGCCTTACGCCGGACCTTTAGCTTCGCCGGCCGAGGGATCGTGATGACGACACTGATCCTGAGCCTCGGCTTCCTCCCCTTCTTGCTCAGCGACTACTTCTTCATGCAAATGCTCGGCAGTCTGCTGCCGCTCTGCTTCGTGGTCGCGCTCGCGGCCGATCTGCTCTGGATTCCCGCCCTGGTCAAGATCGGTTGGATTCGGTTCCCAGGCTCTACGCCGGTAGCCTCAGCCCCTGAGGCTTGACCGGATCGGGGGTCTCCGAGGCTACACGTGTAGCCTTCTCTTGGAGCCCTCGGGGCTGGACGAGCCTCCGAGCGCCCCTACAGGCTAAGGACTTCCGTCCGACTTCCCAGATATGGCGCAGTGCGTCGCGCCCGAATCTGGGCGAGACGCAGGACTTGCGTCAAACTCCTTTGTTTCCAGGCATTTCTCTTGCGCGGAGTCAACACATCGCCTCTGATTGGCAACAACGAGAGAGCGTTTGAAGCGTTGCCCACCCCCTTCCTCGGAAGGGGGCCCGTCCAATGGCGGGGGCCCCACCTCGGGTGGGGAAAGCGACCGCCGACAGACGCACCGCCCACCCGCGCTCAGCTTCGGCTGTCGTCGCGGGGCCGGACGAGGAGAGACTATGAGCATTGTCGTGAGCTGCCGCGAGTGCGAGGCGAACTACACCCTGCCGAACCGCTACGCTGGGAAGCGCTGCCGCTGCAAGGAGTGCCAGGCCAAGATTCGAGTTCCCGCTGAGGCGGTGGCCGAGGCGCCCAAGAAGAAGCGGAAGCGGAAGCCAGAGAGAGTCGCAGCCGGGATCGTTGAGCCGACGGTCGAGCGTCCGAAGCGGAAGAAGAAGAGGAAGGACGCCGAGGAGACTTCGACTCGGGAGGCCAAGAAGGCCAAGAAGGCCAAGAAGGCCAAGAAGGCCAAGGCCGAGGAGGCCAAGGCGAAGGCTAAGGCCAAGAAGAAGCGCTCCACCACTCGTCGGGTCGATAGCCAAGAAGGCGAGGAGATCCGTCAGGAGGGCCGCGCGCTTCGCGGGAACCTGGGTCGCCGGAACTTGGGTCGCGGGAAGCTGGCCGCGAGGCGTTCGGCCTCGCCCGTCAGCGAGTCCATTCACCAGCTGGCTCCGCTCAACTCAGGGGATCGTCTCGATCCGATTGGGATCTCGACCAAGCGCCGGGGCAAGGCGAGTCGCGCCAAGGCTGAGACCGCCAAGCTCTCCAAGACTCGCACCAAGGGCCCAACCAAGAGCAAGAAGGGCGCCGCCAAGCTCCGCAGGAGAGGGGCGACTCGAATCGAGACTCGCCCCGCCAAGCGTGGCCTCGCTGGACGGCGCACGACCCGCAGCTATGGCCGCCGCCGCGACGAGAACGAAGACAGCGACGAGGCCCTGGCCCCGAACCGCAACAACGCGCGCTACGCACTGTTCGCAGTCCTCGGGCTCGTGGGCTTGCTCTGCATGGGCGTCGGTCTCGCGGTCGGGGGTGCCTTCGGTTCGGACGGAGAGACAGCAGCCGCGAGCGGCTCGTCCAAGAAGCTCGACTTCATTCAAGCCGTGGCCTGGAAGTGCAACTGGGAGGCCGCTCAGAAGGAGGCCGAGGAGCTCGAAGTCGCTCTCAAGGCAAGCGGCGACACCGAGGGCCTCGCGAAGCTCAAGTCCCTCAAAATCGGGATCGACAACATGGTCACGATCCGCTCGATCGACGACGACCAAGACAAGCTCAACCAGCTGATCCGGTTCATCAACGACAAGAACGGCGCGGTTCGCCTTGGCGTGGCCATTGAGCTGCGGCCCTTGGCGTTCCAGCCAGAGGGCCTCGACGCGCTGGTCGCCTTGACCAAGGACTCAGAGCCCCGCGTCGCCGCTGCGGCCAAGCAGGGCATGGTGCATACCGGCGGTCCCAAGTCGGTTCCCTTCCTCCTGGAGACGATCGTCGACACCGCCCAGACGGGCGGAAAGCTGGGGGACATTGCCATCGAGCGCGCGCTGGAGATCACCGAGCCTGAGGTGATCCCCGTCCTCCTCAAGATCCTCGAGGTTCGCTCCAAGGCGAAGGCCTCCATTTTGCGCCGGACGTTGACCCGGCTCGCCGATCTCGCCGAGGGTGACGAAGCCAACAAGGCCGCTCAGGCCTACCTCAAGCACGAGGACGAGAGCGTCCGCAAGGCCGCTGAGATCGCCGCTCGCTAAGGAACGCCAACCTGGCGGCGCCGCTTGAGGCTCAGCTTGGGCTCGGCTGAGGATCTCAGGGATTCGCCGCTAGACTGACTCTAAGATCATGAGCCGCACCCGCCCCAAGTCGCGACCTCGCGACAAGAAGACGAAGCGCCGCAGCCTTCCCTCTGCCGAGGGAAGTCCTGGGAGCAGCGCACCTGGGGCCATAGCACTTAGTGATCGGCTGCCGCTGCCCATGAGCATGCGGGAGGTCAAGGCGCGGGGTTGGGACGAGGTGGACGTCGTCCTCGTCTCCGGCGACGCCTACGTCGATCACCCCAGCTTTGGGTTGGCCGTCGTGGGGAGAGTGCTCGAGGCCGCGGGCTATCGCGTCGCGATCTTGGCCCAGCCTGACTGGCACTCTGCGGACGCCTGGAAGACCTTCGGTCGTCCGCGCCTGTTCTTCGGGATTGGCGCCGGGAACATGGACTCGATGATCAACCACTACACGGCCAACAAGAAAGTCCGCAACGACGACGCCTACTCACCTGGCGGGCGAATCGGAATGCGCCCAGACCGCGCCACGCTGAGCTATTGCCAGCGCGCGCGCGAGGCCTACAAGGGCGTGCCCGTCATAGCTGGCGCCGTCGAGGCCTCCCTGCGCCGGCTGGCGCACTTCGATTACTGGAGCGAGAAGGTTCGCCGCTCGATCCTGCTCGACGCCAAGGCTGACTTGATCGCTTACGGAATGGTCGAGTCCACGATCGTCGAGATCGCTCAGCGCCTCGAAGCTGGCCAGAGCGTCACCGATCTGCGGGACATTCGCGGCCTGGTCTATCCGCTCGGCGGCAAGGAGGACTTGCCAACGGGTCCCGAGGTGACGGAGCTCCCGAGCTACGAGGAGGCGAAGGAGGACAAGCTGGCCTTCGTCCGCATGACGAAGCTGATCCACCACCACAGCAACCCGCTCAACGCCCACACCCTCGTCCAGCGCCACGGGGCTCGGGCCGTTGTTCAGACTCCTCCTCCGCTCCCGCACCCGACCGAGGAGATGGACCGGATTCACGACCTCCCCTACACCCGTCGTCCGCACCCCAGCTACCGCGCCCCGATCCCGGCCTATGAAGTCGTCAAGCACTCGGTCCAGATCATGCGTGGCTGCTTTGGGGGGTGCACTTTCTGTTCGATCACGACCCACCAGGGTCGGACGATTCAGTCTCGGAGCGAGGGCTCGGTCCTTCGCGAGCTGAAGCAGATCAGCGTCGATCCGACCTTTAAGGGGACGGTCTCCGACCTGGGCGGTCCGACCGCCAACATGTATCGGATGCGCTGCAGCAAGCCCGAGGTCGAGGCCGTGTGCCGCCGGCTGTCTTGCGTGCACCCCAAGATCTGCAAGCTGCTCGGGACCGATCACGGGCCGCTGATCCAGTTGATGCGCAAGGCCCGCAACATTAAGGGCATTCGCCAGGTCAACGTCGCGTCTGGGGTCCGAATCGACCTCGCGGGACGTTCACCGGAGTATCTCCGGGAGCTCGCAGCGCACCACGTCGGGGGCCGGCTCAAGATCGCCCCCGAGCACGTCTCAGAGGACGTGCTCCAAAAGATGAAGAAGCCGAGCCTCGAGAACTGGGATCGCTTCGTAGACGGCTTCCACCAGGCGTCTCGGGAGGCGGGCAAGCGTCAGGAGCTGGTCCCGTACTTCATAAGCAGCCACCCCGGCTCCGACTTGAACGCCATGATCGAGCTCGCGATCTTCCTCAAGCAGAACGGCTACCGCCCGGACCAGGTCCAGGACTTCATCCCAGCACCTATGGACATTGCGACCGCGATGTACTACACGGGGATCGATCCTCTCAACGGGAACGAGGTGTTCGTCGCCAAAGGACTCAAGGATCGGCGCCTGCAGCGTTCGCTGTTGCAGTTCTTCAAACCAGAGAACTACTTCCTCGTCCGCGACGCCCTCAGAAGTGCGGGCCGCAGCGACTTGATCGGCAACCACTGCGACGCCTTGATCCCCACGAACGCACCGCGAGAGGCGATCGAGGCTCGCCGGCGCCGCGCCCAGCGCGACGCCGTCGGCGCGAGCGGCGATATCCACGAGATCCCGGCTGGAGGCCGTGGGCGCTCTGCTGCGAGCGGCAACAAGCGTCGCCAAGACGACCGCCGGAGTCGCGGCGCTGGTCAGCGCGGCTATCGCCCAGACCGAGGCCGCTAGACTCACGAGGCCGCCAGCCGTGCGCGGGGTCTGCAACGCGTGGCGCTGGGTCCTCAAGGCGAGGGAGCCACTCGCGACCCCGCCCCACCTTCGGGCTGAGTGGGACCGGCTCCTGGTGGAGCTCGTTTGCTGGAACGCGGGCTAGGCCTTCTCACAGGGGAGCGGGAGCTCGGCTCTGTCTGGCCAGTTGGGTGATTGAGTACTATCGGCTAGGGTCGAAGCGTGACAGACGCACGATCCCTCCACTGGCGTCCCCAAGGTTTGGTCTGGCCCGACTTCGGTGAGATCGCCATGATCGTGACCCTGGCTCCCATTGCCGCTTCTCTGGGAGGCGCATTGGTCTGGGAGCTCTCCCGCTCTCCACTTCTTAGTTGGATTGCGCTGGGCATTCTCCTGGCGGTCTTCGTGGGAGTGGGAGAGGCGATACGCCGCCGCGCCGCGGTTGGTTCTGTGTCCGTGACATGGACGCCAGAGGTTCTGGAGTTGCACTTTTCGCGGCGCCGGATTCACCTCCATCCGCGCGAGATTCGTTGGGTGGAGGCGACCCGTACCGGATTGCGCTTGGATCGAGCCGGCGGACGTCCTCCGATCAACGTCCGCGGCCTGAACTCTGAGCAAGCCGCAGAACTCCGCGCAGCCCTGGGGATCGGAGCCTTTCCGATTGCCTGTGCGGCGCAGGCCGTCACACTTCCGCAGCCGGCACCCTCTGAGATGAGCCTGGCCTTCTCGTCGCACTTCGCTGGGGAAGAGCCACTCCCATTCGTGCCCTACGTGAGCCAGCCGATCGAGGCGAAGGATCTGTCGTGTGCTCTCGCGCTGTGCGAACCGACGGCTTTGCACTCGCGGCGTCAGGGGCGATCTATCGCTTCGCTGTTCCTGGCCGTGTCTGGGGGCGGCGTCGGCGTTGCCTTGGCCCTGAAGGGCATGCCGGAACCGGGCCTCTATCTAGGCATCACGTGAGTCGTGCTTGGCATCGTCGTCGGCTCGACTGGGCAGGGCACGCGCCCGCTGCGGGTATTGCTCCTAGCCGAATCCCTAGTGATCGAATACCAGAGTGTGACCGTTCGCGAAGACAGATCGCGCGTGATCGCGGTGGACTGGAGCCCCTCAAAGGGCACCTTTGAGCGACTCGGGGCTGAGCCGCTATTGCTTCGGGGGGTGAGCCTCGAGTTCTGCCAGGCGACCGCCGCCGAGTTTGAGATACCACTCAGTGCGACCTAGCGCGGCGTCGGTTGAGTCAGGGCATTTTGGAGGCTAGGGGCATTCCGTCGTCACCTACCAGCCGGCTGCTGGTCTGCCGGAAGATGGACTGGAGCATCAAGGACTGGTCTTCCTTCGATACTGCCCGTCGCGCACCAGGAGCAGGTAGGTCTTGATCTGGGCAATTCGTGCGCTCCCGCGCGTCGTGAATCGTGTCTGTTGCGGACAGGTGGAACTTCACGACCAAGCGGAGCCACCAGATACCGACAACAGCCCCGCGGAAACTAGCTGAGCCTCGGAATCTGCTCGCCTCGCAGTTGGGGCTCGCCGCGCGAGCGAGCCGCCGCGTATGTCGCGATGGTTGCTGCGGGGCCTTCGGTTCACACAACGCTCCGAAGAGGGCTCCGTCTCTAACCAACGAAAGAAGGCGGCCTCAGGGGCCGCCTCCTTGCGTTTTGACCGCCTTCGAGAGCGCTTTGTTCCGCGGCGAGAGGGCGAAGCTAATCTAGATCTTCCCTAGAAACTGCTTTGCCTCAACACGCCCGAGATCGAGCCCACTCCATTTCGAAGGCAAAGCAGTTTAGAACCAGCCCTTGCCCTTGGCAGCGGCGGGCTTCTTGGGACGGACCTTGGGCTGTGGCTTGGCCGGGCTCTTGGTGCTGCTCGAACCGTTGGCGCGGGCCTTCGAGATCTCTGCGTCGGCGTAGACGGCGTCGTTCCAGACCGTGGTGCTGTGCTTGTAGTGGAGCGTCTTGGTCATGTAGGCCTCAATGGCGGGCATGTGCGCGGCACCGTAGATCAGCGCGACGCGCTTGTACTGGCCGTGGCTGGCCTTGGTCAACTCGCCGATCGCGATCGCGTTGCGTTGGTAGAGGATCACGTCGGCCATTTCGCCAAAGCCCTCCGCCAACTTCTTGGACTCGCTGGCGCCTCGCAGCTGAGCAATGATCTTCTCGCGGGTGGGGATCATTTGCTTGAGCATTGGGTTGCTCTCGAGCATCCGCTTGTCGAGCTTGAAGCCGCCCATGTTCTTCATCATCTTCTTCATGCGCTTCATGGCGACGGGGTCCATGCCGAGCATGCGCATTAGCGAGTCGTTGCTGAGGTCCGCGCTTCGCCAGGTCTTCTTGTTGAAGGGGATCTCGGTCCCTTGGAACGAGAGGCCGGTCAGACCGCTGATCATCTTGCCCGAGAGGCCGCCCAGATCCGCGTCGCCCTGCTCTTCGTAGAGCACGAGGTCGCAGGTCGCGAGCTCCTTGTTGACGGCCTGGAAGAAGCCCTTTTCGCCGAGGTGAATCATGCTGATCAGCACGATCTGAGGGCGCTTGACGGGCTTGCTCTTGCCGCCGCCCATCATGCCGCCCAAGCCCATGGCAGCCATGGGGTTCTTCTTGGGGGGGGGTGGGGGCAAGTAGGTTCGGATCGAGCATCGGACGACTTCGCCGACGTCGTCGCGCTTCTCGACCTTGGTGAACTCGCTCAGGCTGAGCTCACCGGCGTCCGCCGTGAGGGGGGCCGCGAGGAGCATGGCGCTCATGACGAGCGCGACAGACATGGTTCGAAGGGTGGTTTGCATCTCTTCTCCGTTTGAGTGCGTTTAAGTGCCCCCTTTACGCCCCCCAAGGCACCCCTGTTTGGGCGCCCAGATCTCGAAAGCATCCCGCCCGCACCCGTAAGTCCTTTAGCATAGGGACTTAATCAGAACGAGGCAGGGATTGTGCGCGTCCCAGAGGTCTCGTAACTCTTCGAGCGGAACAAAGCCTCGGGCCAGGTAGAAGGCTCTCGTCTCCGCGTAGCCACGGTCCGGAGAGCGCTCCGAGAGGGTCTTGACCTGGAGGAACTCGACGCCTTCCTTCTGCAGCCAGACCTCGGCCGCCCTCAGGAGCGCCGTTCCGACTCCCTGACCGCGCAGGGCGGGGCGGACCCCCATGCAGTGGACCTCTGCGCTCCGTGGGTAGTGGCGGATCACGGTCAGGAAGCTTTGGACGACCCCTTGAGCGTCTCGGGTGCCGAAGGTCGGGTGGGTCGTGGCGGCGGCTCGATAGTCGAGGATCGGCTGTTCGAGGCCAAACCATGCCGGCAGCGCTCGCAGGACGTCCTCGCACCCCGGCGCGTCGGACGAGAGGAGGCGCTCAACGTGGGCTGGCGGTGCTCCTCCGGTCACGCCTGAGAGCGCGCCTTGGCGTAGGCGTAGGCCAGGGCCACACCGAACCCGGTCGCGCCCTTGGCGACGTAGCCCTTGGAGACGTCACCGTTCCAGGCCACCCCGGCGATATCGACGTGAACCCAGCTAGGTCCCTCGGGGACGAAATTGCGGAGGAACCAGCCGGCGGCGATCGAGCCGGCGAGGCGCCCCTTGCCCAGGTTCTTGACGTCGGCCACGCTGCTCTTGACCTGCTCGCCGTACTCTTCGTCCATAGGCAGGGGCCAGACCCGCTCGCCGGCGTCGTCGCCCGCAGCGCGGACTGCCTTGAGGAGAGCTTCGTCGTTGCCCATGACCGCAGCGCGCACGTCTCCGAGCGCGATCATCACGGCTCCGGTCAAGGTCGCGAAGTCGAGGATCACGTCGGGCTTGAAGCGCGCGCTGTAGGCCAGCGCGTCTGCCAAGATCAAGCGGCCTTCGGCGTCGGTGTTGAGGACTTCGATCGTCTTCCCGTTGAGGGCCGTTAGGACGTCGCCGGGCTTGTTGGCTGCCGCGCCCGGCATGTTCTCGGTCGCGGGCACTAGCGCCACGACTCGGATCGGGAGCTTGGCGGCCGCGATCGCGCTCATGGCACCGATCACCGCGCAGCCGCCGCACTTGTCGAACTTCATGTCCCACATGTTGGCGGCTGGCTTGATCGAGATTCCGCCCGAGTCGAAGGTCAGCCCCTTGCCGACCAAGCAGAGCGTCCCGGCCTTGCGGTTGACTTTCTTGGGCGACCACTCCATTTCAATGAAGCGTGCCGGCTCGGCGCTTCCCTTGGCCACGCCAATCAGGCCCCCCATTCCGAGCCGCTTGATGTCGGCGGGCAGCAGGATCTTGACTCGGAACCCGTGCTTCTTGCCGAGCCGCTTGGCTTCATTGGCGAGGTGGGTTGGGGTCCCGACGTTGCCGGGGCGGTTCCCCAGGTCGCGGGCGAGGTTGGTCCCCTCAGCGACGCACACGCTCTCGCGAATCGTGGCCGCACTCGCTCCCTCGACTTCGATCGAGACTTTCATGAGCGCTCGCTTGGGGCTCTTGCCCTTGCACTCGTCGAAGGAGTAGTCGGCGAGGATCGCGGCTCGGGCGGCGATTTGCGCGAACTCAGGTCCCTTGGGTCGAGGGTTGGGCGCGCTCAGGAGCACGGTCCTGGCGTTCAGCTTCCTAGCGTGGCGGATCGCGCGTCCGACGGCGCGTCGCACGCGCTCGGGCGAGCTCGTCTTGCGCGCCCCGAGTCCGACCAGGAGCACGCGGGGGTGGCTCGCGTCCCCATAGAGGAGGAGCGTCTCCTTGGTCTTGGCGGCGAAGTCACCTAGCTTCTTGGCGCGCGCGGCGGCCCCTTGGGTCGCCGTGTTGACCCAGGCTGGGACTCGTTCCTTCTCGTGCAGGCACACCACGGTCAGTTCGCTCTTGCCGCGGCCTTTGGCCAAGTGGACTTGAATCACAGCGACTCCTCTTGCTTGGGGCGGATCATAGGCCGACCGAGGGGAGATGCGCTCCTCGGCCAGGGACGCGTCTCGAGCGCGCCTTAGCGTCCGAGGAGGCTCGGGTCGTAGCCGGTGCGGCTGACCAAGGCGTCGGCGAACGCTTCGTAGGCCGCGACCGGGAGCCTGGCTTGGCCCAAGCGTTCGTGAGCCAGCTCGCCCGCGGGGTCGTCGGCCTGCCCGTGGAAGTCGGAACCCCCGCTGAGGAGGAGGCCGAGGTCCTTTGCCCGCGCAGCGAAGTGGCTCCGTTGCTCCGGATCGTGGCTGTAGTGGAAGGCCTCGACCCCGTCGAGGCCTGAGTCGCGAAACGTCGCGAGGTCTTGGTCCAGGTCGCCATAGATTGGGTGGGCGACGACCGCGAGGCCCTTCGCGGCGTGGATCTGCTCGATCGCCTCGGCCACGGTCAAGCCCCGAGTCGCGACGTAGGCTGGGGCGTCGTTGCCGAGGAAGCGTTCGAAGGCCTCCTGCATCGTCTTGACGTGTCCGGCTGCGATCAAGGCCCGGGCGACGTGGGGCCGGCCCGGGACTCGGTTCGGATCCACGGCTCGCTCGGCCAGGACCTGCTCCCGATCGACCGAGGCCCCCAGCGTGTCGAGGCGGTCGAGGATCTCGTCGAAGCGGTCCAGGCGAGCTGCCTTGCGCGTCGCCTGAAACGTGTCCCACATGCCGAGCTGGGCCGGGGCGAAGTAGCCCAGCACGTGCACGTCCTTGGCACCGTGGCTGGCGCTGATCTCGATTCCGGGGAGCACCTCAAGGCCGTCTGGCGCGGCCGCGCGAGCTCGCTCGACGCCCGCTACGGTGTCGTGGTCGGTCAGGGCTAAGACTCGGACGCCAGCGGCCGCAGCTCGCTCCACGACCTGCTCGGGTGTCAGGATCCCGTCGGAGATCAAGGAGTGGCTGTGGAGGTCGACCCAGGAGAGGGTGGGAAGGTTGGCGGAGGAGCTCACACGTGCAATCCTAGCCGGCCCCACCCCCCATCCCGGAGTCGCACTCCTGGTGCTCCATGTCCACACCTGAGCTATTGCTCGCATTCTTGGCTTGTCTCGGAGTGGGCGTCGTGTCGGCGATCATGGGGTTGGGGGGCGGTCTGTTCCTCGTCCCCCTCCTGACGCTCGTGCCCTCGATCACCCTCGACGCCGCGCGCGGGACGAGCCTGATCTGCACGCTCGCGACTTCGGCGGCGGGATCGCTCGCCCTCGACCGTTCCCGCCTGGCCGAGTTCGACTTGGTGCTTACGCTTGAGCTCGCGGCCGGGCTCGGCGCCTTGGCGGGAGCCTGGCTCCTCGCCCCGCTCCTCCCCAAACCGCTGGTCTATGGGGCCTTCGCGCTGGTCGTGGCCTTCGCGGGCTATCGAATGGCGACCCGGAAGGACCCCGCCAAAGCCGGCTCGAGCGGGGGCAGCGCTGAGGCGGCTCCTGAAGCGGAGCCGTCCCCGGGCGAGCCCGCCGCGCCTGATGCCTCGGATCCC
>JAESQQ010000613.1 GCA_016765095.1 Planctomycetota bacterium
GAGGAAGAACGGCGCTTCACGGTGACGCCAATACCAATCACCACGCCCGAGGAACGGCCCAGGATACCGGCCCCCCTCCCGGCGCTCCCCGCGCCCGCCGCGCGCCGGACACTAGAGAAGGCGCCTTCTGCGACGACCTTCAGCGATCGCGCGGAGCAGCCAGCCTCGAGCGGCGCCGATCGGAACTTGTCGAAGCGCATTCAGGAGGGCGGGGTCGCTGCTGCGAGGCGCTCGCTCGCCGAGGACGTCCTCCAGCGTTTGTTCGGGCGTCAGGTCTTGAGCCTCCTGACGAGCAGCAAGATCGAGGCCCTGATCGAGGCCGTCGCGGCCACTTTCCGCCAAGAGCGGATCCAGCGTGGCTTGCTCCGCCTTCGCTGTCACGAGGGCGAAGCGCTCGCTCGCACGCTCGACGTGCTCCAGCTCAACGCTCAGATCATGTCGGAGTCCTTCTTCGTGGTCACGAATCGCTTCGAGGGCCCCAGCGACGCTGGGCGGGTCGCCGCGGCGGCTTTCACGGACACGCTCCAGAGCTATCGGTTCCGGGCCGCGGGTCGGGCTCAAGGCGCGCCGCTCGTGGTCTCGATCTCGGGGCGGCTGGCGTTCACGAGCATGCCTCGCGGCACGGTCCACGCGCAGCTCTATCGGGGCCAGCTCCGCTGCCAGGCGGTCCGGGTTCGTGTCTACCACCGCCCGAGCGATCAGATCCTCCACCACTCCGCGATCGTCTCGAACAAGGAGATTCGCAAGGGCGAGCGCCAGACGAGCCAGCTCTACCAGCCTTGGATCGGCCGAGACGCGTCGATCGCTGAGGCCGGTGAGCCCTACGCCAACGCCGTCGGCCAAATGGCTGGTCAGCGCGTGGCTCGAGCGCTCTTGGTCAGGATCCTGAGGGCTCGGGGCCACGCGACGGCCACGACTCGTGCGTTCCGGCCCGAGGCCGAGTCGGCCTGTGAGGAGGCTCCCCTCGCCGCTCACCAGCCCGAGGTCGCCGCCGAGCGCGTCGCTCCCCGAGCTCCTCGCTACGTCCTCCGCTTCAAGGGCCTCGACGACGCCGAGGTCGACGAGGCGATCGAGGACCTCCAAGAGAACAGCCGCTTTGCTCGCTGGAAGCACGTCGGCACCACGGGCGACGTGCACGTCTACGCCTGCGACTACTCCGGCCGCGGAGTCGTCCTCCGGCTGCGAGAGGCCCTCGTCGAGTCCGACGTGCGCGTCACCAAGCGCGGCCCCCGGCTCACGATTCGCCCGCGCTAATCAATCAGTAGTCAATCGGTCCAACATTGGCGTCTCGCTGAGCCCCTCCGCTCGGGGAGACGTCTTTGTTGGTTGGCTTGTGGCTGTTCGGAGGCCGTGTCGCGCAGGGCGAGAGCAGAGAGCGCTGGCGAACTCGAACCTCTCGCTCCGCACGGCGTTTAGGATCAGGGTTGAGTCCGTGGACTGCCCATGAACGAAGAGACCGACCCACCCCAGCTGGCCTTCAGCTTTTGGATCATTCAGGCGTTGCTCTGTGTGGTCGGACTCTTCGTGTTCGGCTCTCCCCTCGTTCGCCTGGCCGACTTCCGAGGAGTCGGCTCCTACACGATTCAAGTCGTGCTCCTGGTCGGCTGCTGGCTCGCTCTGGACGGCAGGCTCGCCGAGCGAGCCCGCTGGCGCTTCCTGCTCGCGGGCAGCGCGACGCTCTTCTCTTGCTATGTCCTCCTCAACTGCTGGATGCTCTCGCTGAGCTCGACCTCCCTCGGGAGGCTGGCTGGGCACGTCCTCTCCTCGAGCATGCCGGCGGCTCACCTTCGAGAGGCCGGGGTCTCCCCTGGCGCTCTGGGTCTCGCCTTCGTGGGTCTCGTGGGGGCCTTCTTCCTCGGCGGGCTCGCCCATGCGCGCTTCTCTCGCTGGCGCCTGAGGCGGTCCGTCGCGCTCGTGGGCTGGGGGGTCGCGGCCTGCCTCGCGGTGGGCTTTGTCGCCGAGCAGTGGACTCGTCCGCCCCACTACCTGGCGCGCGGCCTGACCTTGCCTGCCTATCTACAGCTCTTTGGGTCCGGCCTCTCGCCGGCCGAGGTCGCCAGTTCGCCCACCGATAAAGGTCCGCTCCCGACGCTATCTCCACCGGTCGCCCGCCCCCACGTCCTGTTCGTCCTGCTCGAGAGCTTCGGCAGTGACGTTCTGGAGCATCCCACGGCTGCTCCCGTCCTCCGAGAGTTGGCCGGGCAGAGCCTCGACTGCTCGAACGCGCTCACGGAAGGCACTGACACCCATCTCTCTTGGCAGGCGATCTTCCTAGATCGGCCTTCCTTCGAGCTTCGTGCCGAGCCCTCCCCCGAGGGGGCGAGGGTCTTGCGGGTGTTCCGATCCCTCGGCTACGAGATCTCGATCAGCGCCTCGACAACAATGGACTGGTACGCCTTCGACCAGCGCCTCGCGGGAGCGAGCGGGACCGTGGTCACACGCTTTGCGCAGTTCAACCAGGCGGGGGGCCCAGGATTTCGACACATAGCCGACGAGCAGGCCACGGACGAATTGATCGAAGTCATAGGGAATCTCGGTCCGCAGCCTGCGCTCCTGATCTTGCAGCTCGACGCGACTCACTTTGCTTACGACTTTCACTCCGAACAGGCCGTCGTGACCCCCTACATGGACCCGGTCGAGCTCACCCAGCTGCACTACAGCCAGGAGGCCTTGAACCTTCTTCACGCTCGCTATCTCAACTCAGCTCACCACGTCGATCGACAGATCGGTCGCGTATTGGCCGCGCTTGAGGCCAAGGGGGTCCGCGAGGAGACCGCGATCGTGGTCGTCGCCGATCATGGCGAGGAGTTCTCGGTCGGGCGAGTTGGCCACGTGGCGCTGACCCAGACGACCAAGCGAGTCCCCCTCCTGTTGTCGCTCCCGGGCGTCGCGCCTCGAAAGGTCACGAGGCTGACCTCGACTCCCGCGATCTGGCCGACCCTCCTCGAGCACCTCGGGGTCGATCTCCCGCCGGATCTCCTCCGGGGGGCCTCGCTCCTGAGCCCTCCGCGCGAGGACGCCGCAGTCTTGACTTACAGCACGCTCTCTCAGCACGCGCACCTGACGACGAACGAGCAGATCGTTCAGTTCTATGCCGAGCGGGTCAACAGCCGGACCCTTCGCTTGCACCCGATCGGATTGACCGATCGCGAGGGACAGCCGATCGCAGGGTGGCTCGATCAGCTCCGAGAGGACGACTCCTGGAGGAGGACTCTGGAGAGGCTCTACCCGACCACCCGCTAGTGAGGTGGGGAAGTAGACGGATCCACCAGTCTCTCCGCGGTCTGATTTGCCTCGACCTTCTCCTAAGTGACCGCGACGGTCTTTCAAAAGAAAGACGTACTCCTCACGACTGACCGCGGGGTCCCAGGTCTACCGACTTCCCTACCTGCTCATGGGTCGCGTCAGAAGACGCTCGAGGGTCGAGCCCGCCCCTTCGTGGGAGCTGCCGCGACTCGCGCTCCCCTTCGCCGAATCGCTGAGTCGTCGCGAAGCCTCCTGGAACGCCTTGGCGTGAGCCGCGATTCGGTCGGCGTTCCTTGGCTGACGCGCAAACCAGACCGTAGATCCGAGCTGAGGCGAGTGCTCGACGCGTGCCGCGAAGTCGTCCGTTCGGATCTCGCCGCTCTCGTCCGTGACCCGCGCGCGGATCCCCTCCAAGGCCCTCTCGAAGCTACGGCGAAGGTCGGGGTTCGAGATCCGGCTCTCGAGGTAGAACTCGTCGGGCCCCAGGTAGACCGCCGCGAGGCTCGGGGCACCCGGCGCGTGAGGAAGCCCCTCCCAGGCTCGCTCCCGAAGGCGCGTGGCTCGCTCCGGATCGAGGAGCTCACGGCCCTGGATCTGCAACACCTGGTTGCCGCGGACCTCGATTAGCGTTGGGTATCTCACCACGGCCTGGTGCAAGGCGAACTCTTGAGCGGCCTCAGCTGTGCGGAAGCGGAGTCGCTGGATCTTGGTGTGGCCGATCTGGGCCTCCACTCCGCGGACTTGCTGTTCCCTGGTGACCTTCGTGTCAGAGACTCGCCCGCCGACGAAGCCGTAGCTGCCACCGCCCAACCATGCGGTGAGGTTGCGGAGGTATTCCCGCTCCTGGGCGACTAGAGGCGCGACTCGCTGCAGTGCTCGCTTCGCGAGAGCCCCCGCGCGGGTCGGGAGGAGACGGGAGGCAAAGGCGCGGGTTCGCGGGAACAACCCGCGTTGCTCAGCCCCTTGGGGCTGCGCTGTCCGCTCCGGCTTCTGCTCCTCCTCAGCGCTCTGGGCGTTCGCGAGGGCCGGAACGCCGAGTGCGATTCCGGCCGCGATCAAGTAGTGCGCTGCGTTCATACTCGTCCTCCATTCGCCCCAGGGGCGCCTTCAATGGAGTCTTGGGGTGGGTGCACGTTCGTGTTACAGACTTTCGAAATGAACTTCGTCCCGCGTGATTCCCCCAAGCAAGAGCGAGAGGGGAGGAGCTGGCTGGTCCCCCTTCGGCCCTTCTGTCAGACTCTCGGTTCAGCCTTGAGGCCTGCTGCAATCATGACGTCCGCCACACCTCCTGGTTCCGCAGGGCAGCCAGCCGAGCCGCTCCCGCTCCCGCTCGAGGAGCGCGAGACGGAAGCAAACCCAGAGACGTTCAAGCTCCTGGGCCTCCTCAAGGCCACCGACTTCGACTCAGAGGCTGAGCCACCCGTGCTCAGAGGCCCCCTCGCCGAGGGGAAGAAGGCCACCAGTCTCTTACCCCAGGTCGGGGAGGTCGTCGCGGAGCGTTTCAAGATCGAGGCCTTGCTCGGAGAGGGAGGAGCTGGAGCCGTCTTCCGAGCCCTCGACCAGGAGCTCCAGCGCAAGGTCGCGATCAAGTTCCTCCGGCTCGCGCGTCCTGAGCTCCGGGCGCGGTTTCTGCGCGAAGCAGCCCTCACAGCTGGCCTTCGCCACCGCAACGTCCTCTCGCTCTTCGACTCCGGTGAAGCGGAGGGGCGCCTCTATATCGTCTACGAGCTCGTCGAAGGGGCTCGAGACCTCAGCTCGGCCTTCGCCGAGCGAGACCTCGAGGCTCGCCTGGACCTGTTCGAGCAGGCCCTGGAGGGCGTCGCGGCGGCCCACGCGGCAGGCGTCATTCACCGCGACCTCAAGCCCGAGAACATCCTCGTCCGATCCCCCGATCACGTCCTGGTCGCGGACTTCGGGTTGGCCAAGACGGAGGAGAGCAGCCTCACCAACACTGGCCAGTGGCTCGGGACCCCGGCCTACATGTCCCCCGAGCAAGTCGTCGGTCAACCGGTCACGCCCGCGACCGACGTGTGGGCCCTCGGCCTGATCCTCCACGAGGTCCTCTACGAGACGCACCCCCTTCTGTCCGAGAGCGACTCCGACATTCGGACCTTGATCGTCCGGATCCGTGTCGCGGAGTTCACGCCTCCGAGCGAGGGACCGGTGGCTCTCCGCCAGCTCCTCTTCAATGAGGTCTTACGCCGGGACGCCGGGGACCGTCTCCCAGACGCGGGCGAGTTCCTCGAGCGCTTTCGGGCCGCCCGCGCGCAGGTCAAGGTCACGACGAGTTCGCGACCCCTCGGACTCGTCGTGCTTCAGGGAGCCGGGCTCCTGGCCCTGGCTGCGCTCTCGTTTGGGCTCGGGCGAGGCTCGATAGCTCAGCCCCTTCCTTCCGCGCAGATCGCCGCCAGCGATTCGGCCGTCGGCGCGCTGCCAGGGCGGAGCGCCTCGTCCTCTCCCGGTTCCAACTTCAAGACACGTGCGTACTACCGAGCCCGGCTCGAACTCAAGACTGCCCCCCACGAGCGACTCCTGACGGCGGCGAAAGAGGGCCAGCCCGCGGCGATGCGAATCCTGGCGCGCCGTCTCTTCTATGGGTACGGACACGGCGTCGAAGCCGACCTCGCGGGCGGTCAGGCCTGGGCCGAGCGAGCGGCCAAGCTTGGCTGCGCCGAATCCATGTTCGACTTGAGCACGTATCACGCGGAGCAGGTCGGACCCTTCCACGTGCGGAAGGCCAAGGAGTGGAGAGTTCGGGCCCGCGAGGCGGGCGTCCTTCGAGTCTTCCTCCGTGACTTTGCGCGAGGGCCGAGCGAAGCCCTCCAGCGCGCTCGAGACGCGATCGAGCGCGGAGACGACGAGGCGGCAGCCCAGTTGGCCGGCGCCTACTTCGGGATCGGTGATCGAGCCCGAGCCCTCGATTGGGCGAACTTCGCCTCTGCCCTGGGATCACCCGAAGGGCGATCCCTGCGAGGACTGCTCGAGCTGACGAAGTTCAAACCGGACTACGAGGCGGCGCTGCGCGACCTCGAGTTCGGCAGGGTCGCCTGGGACCCCGTCGCGATCAGCACGAGCGCCTACCTCCTCCTGAGGGGCTGCCCTAGCCAAGCGCGTGACCTTGAGGCCGCCCGCCGTCTCGTGAGTTCGCCCGGACTCGAGCGCGAGCATCCAGACGTGATGGTCATGATCCTCATGTTGGAGCTCTCGGACGGCGGCAGAAGGAGATTCCCGGGGGACGAGATCGAGCGACGGCTGGCCCTCTGCTCCGCCCGCGCCTCGACCCACGCGAAGGGAATGCTGGGCCTCTTCTTTTGGCACAGCTGGAAACGACCGGACGCCAGCGACTCGTGGAGGGCCAAGTGGAAGAAACACGCCCGGCGCTTTCTCCAAGAGGGGTGGCTCTCGCCGAATCCGCGGGTTCCCCTCGCCCTGGCTATGGGGATCGACTCTGGCGAGTTCCCCCTCCCGAACTCGGCGCGAAGGGTTTGTGAGCTGTACCAACGAGCTGCTCGGCTGGAGGACCCCCAGGGTTACCGCCTCTACGGCCGGGCGCTCATCTTCGGACACGGCACGCCGCGCGACACCGCCAAGGGCCTCCAGTTGACGAAGCGAGCTGCTCGCGGCGGAGACGCGGTGGCCTGGAGGAACTTGGCGATCTTCTACGACGACGAAGACTTCTCCGATTACTACGACGTGAAGGAGTCTCAGCGCTGCGCTCGCCTAGCTGCCGAAGGGGGTGACCTCCAGGGTATGAATCGGTATGGGTACCTCCTCGTCCGGCTTAAGAGACTCAAGGAAGGTCGGCGGTGGTTCGCTGAGGCTGCCCGCGCTGGCAACGTGGATGCGATCGCGAATCTGGCGATAACTCAACTGCGGGGACAGGGCGGCCCGAAGGATCCCGCAGCGGCCCTTCGAGCCCTCCACGCGATCAAGGAGCACAACTCCAGGTCCTCTGCGGTCCTGGCCCGCTGCTACCGCCAAGGCCTCGGCGTGGAGCAGGATCCCGCCCAGGGAGCGATCTGGCGCAAGCGAAGTGAAGAGCTGAAGCGAGCCGAACAAGCCGCGAAGAAGCGAAGGCGAGGAAAGTGAATCAGTTTCGAACGACGCTCTGGTCTCGACTCGGCGAGGCGGCGGCTGGCCGCAGGACCGCGCTCGACGATTTCGCGCGGGGCTATCGGCCGCCGATCGTGGCCTTCCTCCGTCGAAAGGGGCTCTCTCCCAGCGACGCGGAGGACGTCGCCCAGGAGGTCTTGGTCCGGCTCCTCAGCAAGGACCTCCTCGCCCAGGGTGACGCCTCTAAGGGGCGCTTTCGGAACTACTTGATCGGGATCACGCTCCGAGTCCTGAGCGAGCAGCGTCGCCACGCCCAGGCCCGCAAGCGGGGTGGCGACTGGAATCGTGTCCCGCTCGACGTGGCTCCGCCTCAAGCCGAGCGCGCGGCCTTCGAGGATCTCTGGCTGGCCGAGATCGTCCAGCGGGCCATGGCGCGAGTCGAACGCGCCAACCCCAACCACCACGAGCTGCTCCGCCACGCCAGCCAGGGGCTCAGCTCGGACGAGCTCGCCGGACTCGTCGACAAGACCGCCGGGGCGACTCGAGTCGCCCTCCACCGAGCTCGCAAGGCTCTCGCCAACGCGCTCAAGGAAGAGGTCGCCGCCTACTGCTCTAGCCAGGACGAATACGAGGAGGAGTTAGCGACCTTCGCGCGCTTCTTCGGGGAGTAGGCGTTTCTCGACCTGTTTGGAAACAAACGACTTACGGGGCCCCGAGTTCAGCTGTAATCCTCGCGGGGCGCTGGTCAAAACTCCTTTGAGAAGAGGAGAGGCCCCCATGATTCGCTTTCACGATTCGGCTCGTTTCGCCCTGGCCCTGGTGTTCACCCTGGGCTTCGCCACCTTCGCCCCAAGCGTGAGCGCCCAGGTGGTCACCGCCCGCACGGCTCTGGACGGACAGGTCAGCTACGGAGACCGAATGGCGCGCGACCTCGGCCTCAACGCTGCGAGTGTCCGCAATGTCCGCCTCTCGACCGGCAAGATCGGCGACTGGATCCATGGCAGCGGCGCAGAGGTCCGGTTCACCAACGCAGAGGGCGCGACCGTCCTCACCGTCGAGCAAGTTCGCTTCGCCAGCGCTGAGGAGGCCCAAGCCTTCTTCGAAGAGGTCTTTAGGCAAGCACCTCGCCCGGGCGAGCGAAGCTGGAGCATAGAGCTCCGTGGCGAGTGGATCGTTCGGGCAGGCGGCCCGGCACTTGAGGACTTCGATTTCCTCGACCGCGCGCTGCGCTCCGCCTGGCGGCGCGGTCACCGCGCTGCTCGCTCGGGGCGCCGTGAGGCGCACTACGTCTCGCTCACCCAAGGCCAGATCTTCGAGGACAACCTCGGCCTGGCCATAGGCGAACTGGTCGACGCTCGCCTCGACGACGTCAAGAGCCGAGCCGCCAGTGGCGACTTGGGCTCCGTCGAATCCCTGACCGAGGCGGGCCAATACTTGATCGTCGCCCCGAAAAGCCACCGCCTCTACGAGCGCGAGGGGGACAGCCGACGCGGGTGGACTGCGCAGCCTCAAGCCGCCCAGGCCTTCGCTGCCTACGCTCAGAAGAGCTTCACTCAATCGGGTGGCGCGACCAGCGCGCTCGCCCGACTCCTTGGGCGCTGAGCCGAGTCGGCGCTAGCGCGCTCTAGCTGCTAGCGACCCACCTTGGCGACAGAGGTCGGGCGTGGGGCTAGCTTCTCGTGGAAGAACGCGACGACTTCGTCGGTGATCCAGGGGAGGTAGAGGATCGCGGTGTAGTGGCCCGAGAAGACGTCGATCCGTTTGGGGCGCCCCATGGCTCTCCAGAGCCTCTCTTGAAACTCGAGGGGGACGACGGTGTCGAGCCTCGTGGTGATCACGAGCATTTTCCGAGGGTCGATCGCGTGGGCGAGGAGGAGCGGATCGCTCTTCATGGAGACGCGGATCCGTTGCTCGAGTTCGACGGGGCCGATCCCGAGGTCGAGCTGTCGCTGGGCGAAGTAACGCTCGATTCGACCTTCGCTCGAGACCGCGATAATGCCCGCGAGGTCTCCACCGGAGAGGGCCACGACGCCGCAGCGGAAGCGCGGTTCGACCGCCAAGAGCGTGCTCGTGAGGATTCCCCCCATTGAGATCCCGAACCCCGCGACGCGGTCTCCGTCTACCTCGGGGCGCTCGATTAGCCAGTCCAGGAGCGCGCGGCGAGCAGCGACGCACTTGCGCATCCAGCGCTCGGGGTCGTCGATCGTCCAGCTCCGGCGAAGGACCTTCGTTCCGCGCCAGGCGAGGGCGACGTGGAACCCAGCTCGGGCGAAGTCCTCGCAGTTGGTTCGGGCCAGCGACTTGCCGCCGCCCAGGATCGGCGTCACGACGACCGCCGGGCCAGCTCCGGCTGGGGCGACTTTGGAGCGCCAATACTCGAATTGAACCGGGAAGCGCTCGTCGGGGAGGCTCGGATCGAGGCTTGGAACCATGATCGTGACGGTTCCTGAGTGGACCGCCACGACGTCGTCTTCCCACTGGAGGGCCAAGCTAGAGGTTCCAATCACCGCGTAGTCGAAGCGCCGGACGACTTCGTCAGCGAGGGGGGTGACCGCCCGCGGGGGAGCGGCGGGGGTCGTGCTCATGCAGCCTGTGAGAGCGAGTGTCAGGAGTAGCCAGGGAAAGAGGCGCATGTAAGCAGGATAGCGGTCGCATTCCCCTCCGCCCATGGATGATCTGGAATCCAGGCTGCGCGCTGGCTCTAGTCCCGGAGAGCGTCCTTCACGCTTCGGATCAACTCAGTCAGCCTGTCTGGGTTGACGACGTTCTCTTGGCTCGCCAGGTAGGCCGCGACGATCTGGCCGGTGACGGTCACGACGCAGAGCCTCTCGTCGGGGTCGTCTTTGGAGGATCGTTTGGCGGGGAGCGGGTCCCCGTCGATCAGTGAGCGCAGGCGACGCTGGGTTGGAATGGCAGCGACGCGGCCTCCCTCCCAGTTTTGGACCGAGGTCGCGCTGACTCCGAGGGTTGTGGCCAGCTTTGCGCGCGAAATGCCGTTGTTCTTCCGGTAGGCCAAGATCTCCTCAGGTTGGACATGCTTCCACACGCCACTCTTCGGCTTTTCCGGGGCCTCCGTCATGTCGGTCTGCGCTGCAGTGGTCATAGCTGTTCCCATTCGGCCTCATGGTGGCGCGCTGAAACCATCGTGGCAAGAGGAGAGTGTGAAGTAGTCCAACCCTCGACCCCTAATTTGTTGCCACTTCTCGACATCTGGAGGCTTCGAGCCTCTAGGAAGTTTCAGAACGACACGCCGCGAAGCGACACGGCGGGCCTGATCGAGGAGTTCTGGGTCGAGAGGATCGTGGCAAGCGAGCCTCCGGAGGAGGTCGAATCCGGCCGCCGCAGGCCGCGCAGTCTCGAACATGGGGTCCAAGACGACGACTTCAGCGCTGTCAGCCTCCTGTTCTGCCAGCCACGAGCGCGATTCTGCCTGGAGGACTTCGATTCGGGCCGCCCCGGCCCGCCAAGGAGGCCCCAGCCGAGCCAAGCCGTCCTCGCAAAGGCAGGTCAGGATCGGGGAGTGTTCGAGCCCGACGACCGAGCACTCCAGAAAGGTCGCGATATGAAGCGCGTCCTTGGCGAGACCCAAAGTCGCGTCTACCACTCGGTCAACTCGTTCTCCCTCGGGCGCGACGGCGCGCAAGAAGGGGTGGCTTCGTCCGAGGTGACGGACGTGGTGGAGCGTTGAGGGGTGAACTGCGAGCCGAAGGCCCTCCGCGCGCAGCTCAGCCTTCTCGAGCCCGACCACGTAGGCTCCACCGACCTTGGCCTTTCGGACCAGGCGGGCGACCGAGTCGCGCCGCTCTATATAGGGGAACCCACACCGCTGGGCGACTTCCTGCGCGCGCGTCACACACGTGGGATCGCGTCCCTTGGTGGTCGTGGATATCCAATCGTTGCTGGGCATTCGGCCTGTGATCCTCCTCTCGAATCCGACTAGCGTGGGCCTTTAGCGTGCGAATCCAGACAAACAAAGGGCTTAGGGCGAAGCAGCGATGCTCAAGCCGATGCGTTGCAGTTCCGCTCCAAAGCGCCAACTTCCATTGTCGCGTCGACAAAAAACAAGTTCTTAGCCGTTGGCACCAAAGGGATTACGCGCACCCAAAAATGGACCCGCAAGGCCCCAGAAAGAGGCTGCGTCTTCATTATTGAGTGGGTCGAGAAACTCGATCCTTTAACGCACTAAACCGGAGATACCTATGACCCTTCGTTCCCTGCTCATGTGCACCGCTGCGGTGCTTCTAACGAGTGGACTTGGCTATGCCCAAGGCACCGGCGGCATGAACCCCGGCGCTGGCACCGGCACCGGCGGCGGCGCTCCCGCTCCTGGCACCACTGGCAAGCCTCAGTCCGAGCTCGACCTCCCCATGGGGCCGCCCGCGGCGCCTGTCATTCCCCCGGCGGTCGTTCCCGAGGAGGACGACGACGATCCCCGCGACACGCCTCCTCCCACGATCTACGGTGAGGAAATCGACACCGAGACCGACACGATCATTTACGTGCTCGATATCTCCTGCTCCATGGGCTGGGACAGCCAGAGCTACACGACCCTCGACGGTCGCACCCGCCGTGGACCGCGGATTGACCGCGCCAAGGCCGAGCTGGCTCGCTCGATCATGGGCCTCTCGGACAACTTCATGTTCAACCTGATTGCTTATGACTGCGGCAGCCGCCAGTGGCAGCGCTCCATGGTCGAGGCCGACGACGGGAACAAGCAGTCCGCGATCGCTTGGTCCATGGCGCTCAGCCCGACCGGCGCGACCGGAACCGGCCCTGCCACCGCACTTGGCCTCTCTGACAAGGACAACATGTCCGTGATCCTCCTCACCGACGGCGCTCCCAACTGTGGCGCCAGCGGCGCCTCGGGTCACCGGAGCATGATCTCCTCGGCCAACTCACAAGGCGCCTCGATCAACGTGTTCGGAATCGCGGCTAGCGGCTCCTACCGCGCCTTCTGTCAGGCCGTCGCTGGCGACAGCGGTGGCAGCTACTTCGACGTGCCTTAAGGCACTCACGACCGTAGTTAAGACAACTTCGTAGACCTGACGCCGGCGCCCAAAGGGGAGCCGGCGTCATGTCGTGTGAGGGGGAGGCGTGAGAGCGTCCCCTTAGTTGGGCCTTGTGCCTAGTTGGGCCTTGTGCCTAGTTTGATAGGTTGCCGGCCTTCGTGCGTTGCGCGAAGGCGGCAGAACGACACCGGAGATTCAATGACTGAATGCGATTCGACGCCGCGCAAGCGAGACGTGGGGAGCGACGACGAGCGGGGCACGATGCTGATCGTGGCGCTGGGGATTCTGGCGCTGCTCTCGCTCATGGCCATAACCATGGTCAAGCTCATGAACCTCGAGCGGAAAGCCACGACGAACTACGTCGACATGGTCAAAGCCCGCCTGATCGCGGAGGGGGGACTAGAACGAAGTCTGGCCCAGCTCAAGCAGTCGATCTCGGCAGAGCAGTTCTCAGACCCCAACGCGCGTTGGATCTACTGTGGGGGCAACTACTCCCTTCCCCTCGAGGAGGCGAGCAGCAACCCCAACGCGAGCCGCAGCATTCGGGCTTCGTTCTGGGGCAGCGTCGGCATGAGCTACGCCAACGGCGAGGACAGCTACAAGGTCAAAGTCGTCGACGTCCAGACCCAGTTCAATATCAACCAGCGCTTCGATATCACCGACGTGCCGAGGCAGGGCGAGCTCGACCTGACCTACATTCGGTTCCTCGACTCGCTCGGGGTCGCGATCGGTAAGATCAACCCTCGCGCCGGTGGCGGGACGTCGGGCGGCGGTCGGAACCCGGTCAAGTTCGCGCGCTACCCCAAGGGGAGCCCCAACGCAGCTCGCGGCGGCAAAGCGTTTTACCTGTTCCGGGAGTCTCGCGAGAGCGGGAAGCTGACGAGCAAGCAAGAGCTCATGGAGATCCTCGAGAACGAGGACGACTACCTCCTGCTCCGTGACTACGTCACCGCGCACTCCTGGTTCGACGAGAAGGCCGTCAGCCCGCGCGCGACCGAGTCCAAGAACAAGCCCTGGTCGGACGTGATCACTCGCGAGCCGCGGAGCCCGATCAACATTAACCTCGCCACGACCGAGGTGATCGCCGCCAACCTGGCTGGGATCGCGGGGCGCGCGTTCTACGTCTGGACCGGCGAGATCACGACTCAAGGGCTCGACCAGAACCACCCCGACTTCAACTACACCTCGCAGCAGGAAGAGACGGGCTACGAGGGCAAGGGCGTCGTGGTCTACATAGACCCCTTCGGCCACGTGCCCGGGCAGAAGGCCAGCGACGACCCCTCGATCTACGGCGCGATCGCCTTCGCCCGCCTGATCAAGCAGCGGATCAACGACTCGGGCCCCTTTCAGGGCTACTCCGACTGGGAGGTGTTCGTCGACTCGACCCTGACCGACACCTACCTCGCAGGCACGACCGACCCCGATCGCTCAGGCGTAAAGGTCTACCCTCAGCCGGGCCAAGCCAACATTACCGACCTCAACGGGAACCCCCCGCGCGCGCCGGTCCCGAGCGCAGGTGCGATCCGCGCTGAGCGGCACTTCTCGGCCTGGTTCTTCAACGCCGTCCGCTCCATGATCAAGGCGAACTTCAACCCCAACGCGCGACTCAGCTCTTGGAACCCCGATCAGACGGTCCGGCTGCCCCTCGACAAGGGCGGCTTGCTGTGGCGCGACCCGGAGCTCGTCAACCCCGACGACCCCAACAAGATCCTCCACCAACGCCAGACTCTCGAGTGGTGCTTCGCCCCGCGCGGGATCTTTGAGGTCACGGCTCTGGGCGAGGTCCTGGGCGCGATCCCCATAGACCTCAAGCGCGCGCAAGACCGCGACAAGGACGGGATCCCGGACCGCGAGATCTTCGCCCAAGCGAAGGTCCGCGCGATCCTCCAGCTCTACAACGTGAAATCGCTCCGCACCCAGCGTGACTTCGAGCGCAGGGGCGATATCTATCGCGACGGAACCGACGCTCGCGAGGACATGGTGTCTTGGCCCGTCGGCAAGATCTACTGGGACCCGTCGGTCCCCGGCGCGGTCTCCGATAAGAGGCTCTTCTACGACAAGTTCGAGACGACACGCGGCGGCGCCCTCTTCCCGGGCCGCTACGCGGGCTACCTCTCGCTCGCGACTCGGCGCAAGTTCGGCGACATATTCCACACCCAGGTGATCCACATGGGTCAGCAGGCGCCGGACATTCCTCCCAAGTTTGAGCTCCTGTTTCAGGACCGCCGGATCGAGTCGCCGGGCAGCAACAAGGTCAACATTGCGGACGTCCTTCAGGCGGACACCAGCAACGGCAACAAGAACAACCCACAGCCAGGGAGCCCGGTCACCGGGCGGGTCCCCAACCGGTGGGGCTGGCCCTACGGCGACGCGCGCGGCGGGATCTATTCGGCAGCCCGGAGCGCCGACGTCCAGGAGGCCTGGCGCTTCAACGTCCTCACGCCAGACGGCTACCTGAACTCGATCATGCGGCCCTCGCTGCTCTGGTATCGCGCCTCGGACAACGGGAGCGAGTTCGGCGGTCCGACCGAGGCCTACGACGTCGCCGCTGGCGGCAACAAGCCCTCCGCGGCGCGTCGCGGGACGAGCAACCTCTTCGTCGACTCGCGGACCGACCCGGCTCGCTCGGGCAACGTGGCTGCGACGCCAGTGGGCGCAGTGGAGTTCTGGTACAAGCCTGACTTCGACTGGATGCACCGCAAGACGACCATGCGCGGGGGCCGCCCCCAGTCCGACCCGGTCAACGCGAACAGCTACAACCAGATCTACTGCGGGCTGCTCAGCACGAGCCACGTCATGGTCAACGACCGGGCGTTCACACACGCCGGCGCGAGCGCGGCGGGCGTTTACAGCCGTGGCACTCAAATGTTCATGACCCGCAACACTGAGGGCGCCGTGCGAATCACGCGGCTCTACTTCGAGGTCGTGGGGGGCACAAACAGCGCGTTCGAGGTCCCCTACGTCGCGGACCCGGTCAACGGACAGAAGATCAAGCTCAGCAAGTATTACGAAATGGCCAGCAAGGACCCCGCCTACACCTGGCCTCCCAAGGAGCTCTACGAGAACCTCCCCCAGGATTTCTTGAAGATTCGCTGGGCCCGCTCGGACTACTGGATTCAGCCGACGGTCTTCAAGCACTGGCGCGCTGGCGAGTGGCACCACATTGGCTTCCGCTGGAACGATCACCAGAGCTACGTCTCGGGCACCGCGACGAGCGGCTCTAGCCTCCAGGTGTGGATCGACGGTCAAACCGTCGACGTGACTCACCACCAGATCGGTGATCGCTACGTGCCCGTCGGCAGCTACGACCCGACCACGGGCTCCCCGATCCCGCCGCCGCCGCCAGCTCCTGCCGAGCTGCCTTCTTTTGTGCGCCTCAACGGCCGCAGCTACAACCCGGCTGCGAAAAACACCGAGCGCCCCAAGGACCAGATCATTGTCGGCGCGGTCGCTCGCGACCAGCTCAGCCAGAGCGCGGTCGTCAAGGATGGCGTGTTCAAGCACACCGACGACGGAAAGGTCTTCCTGCCCGCCAACGGAACGGTCGACGACGTCCGCTTCTACGACGGGGCCACCGTGATCGCGACCCCGACGATCGACTACGACGGTCGCTACGTGGACGACGGGGTCTGGTCGGGCGAGATCGACCTCGATCCTTACTTCCCCGAGAGCGGCACCTTGACCCTGGGTAACTTGAGCTTCACCGCCTACCTCCCGCGCGCCTACGGCGTCTCGGGGGCGGGCAGCCAACGCGCCAGCCATATCGACTACGCGCCTGGGGCCGGCACGGTCACGGTTGGGTTCGAGGTTCGCGACGCGTCGGGCAACATTAAGTTCCAAAACCCCAACTGGAGGGCGAAGTTCACGAGCAACACGCCCAAGCCGACGAGCGCGTCTGGGTTCGCGCTTCAGAACGACCAGGGGACCCTGGTCACGGTCGATCGGACGGACAAGCTCGTCTACACGGTCGAAATGAAGAGCGCGAAGTACGACGCTCAAGTCGGGCTCAACAACAACGATCAGGGCTTCAACGTGGCCTCGCCGGTCTTGGATCAAATCGAAATGGTCTACTTCCTGCCGGCCGCCAAGGTCCTCCTCAAGGAGAGGGTGAACAACTAATGAGCACCACTCGAATGTCCGGTCTGAGTACGTTTGTGCGCGTCGCCCTCGTGGGAGCCGTCGCGCTCTGCGCGGCCCCGGCGCTAGCGCAGGGGCGTGACCCCGTCCTGCGGGAGGTCAAGTTTGCGGACGGGACCGTCGTCACGCGCGTCCCGATCGGTGGCGCGATCTACCTCGAAGGGCGCGAGCTGTTCGAGCCTCCCGAGGTCCCGCGCGACAAGGACAACCGCCCGATTCGGAAGGGCTTTGAGCCCTACAAGGACCTCAAGGTCAGGATCGGCGGGACGGTCTGCCGGGTCTTGGCTTCGACCCTGGAGCGGATCACGATCCAGGTCCACCCCAGCGTCAAGCCGGGCAAGCGGCGCACGATCAAGGTCGATATCAAAGGGCGGGGCTCCGTCTCGATCAAGGTCGACGTGCTGACCATGAAGGAGTGGGAGGCCTCCAAGGAGGGCGGCGTCGAGCAGGGCGGCGAGTCTGGCAACAGCCAGGACGAGGACGCTGAGCGCGACGTCTTGAGTCGGTTCCAGATCAAGAAGTTCATCATGGTCAAGGGCGGCGCAGGCCAGACCTTTCAGATCGAGGGCGAGGCCCGTGGCCTGCCGGACGGGCTGAAGGTCGAGCTGGTGCTGCTCTACAGCAAGCGCCAGATTCGCAAGCGCTCGGTCCCGATCCGGGACGGCAAGTTCCGGGCGACCTTCGGTCCTTACACCGAGAAAATGCTGGTCGGGAACTATGCGGTCGAGTTGATCTTCGCGCTCAACAAGCAGAGCAAGCGCCGCGTCCGGCGCTGGATGAAGAAGATCAGCAAGGCCAAGATCCAGATGTACAAGCGGATCGTGCGGCGCGGCTACACGTCGGTCGGCGGCACGGGGCCCAAGGGGGACATTCTCCCCGAGGACCGCGCTCGCCAAGAAGAAGAGCTTCAAGGCCACGTCAGGTTGGTCTGCGACAGCGCGCAGACGATCATGGACTCGCTCAACGAGGCCTACGCCGGCGCCGCGCGGACCTTCTTCAAGCCCAAGGGCGGCTCGAACTACGACAAGGCGAAGTACCTCGACTGGTTGGTCAAGTCTGGCTACGCCAAGGACGCGGGCGCGGCTGAGCGAATCGAGCGAGACACGAGCTGGGCCAGCTCGCGGGGTCACTTCGACGACGCCGCTTGGGCGGACTTCGGCCGCGACAAGCTGATCCCAGCCCTCGCTGAGTTGGTCGAGACCAACGACAAGTTCAACGGACAGTACATTGCGCCACCCAACGCGAAGGCCGACCAGCTCAGCCAGTTCTTGGTCAGCAACATTGCCAAGCTCTACGAGAGCCGCATGGGCGACCTCTACCGGCGTTCGCGCCTGGCGATCCCCCGCGACGCTCGCCAGTTCCCGTTCACGGTCATGTCGGCTCCCAAGGTCTCTCGGAAGTACTTTCAGGCCAAGAAACGCGAGCTGCTGCGCACGGTCGGCCTCGAGCCGGAGTAGACCCCGCGAGAGTCGTTGCGAGACAAATCGAGAAGGCCGCCCGCTGTGGGCGGCCTTCTTCCATTGGTTGCTGGCGCGAGCCGGCGATCAAACCTGCAGCAGGGGTTGGTGCTCGGTCGCTGCAGGTCCAGCCGCCCCCCCAAGGCCCAAGATCGGGCCTGGGGGGCGCAGTCCCCTATAGAGAGAAAAGAGATCAGCACCCATGCACCACTTCAACTTCGTGAGCCGTCTGCTCGTGCCTCTCCTGCTCGCCTCCAGCGTGGCCCTCGCAGAGGAGGCGCCTACGATCGACACGATCTACGACGACTTGGGCCGTGAGTCGGGCGTCGTGACGCCCGGGCGAACGTTCGAGGTTCGCGGCACGAACCTCTACGAGGCGCCCGCGGACCCCAAAGCGAAGGGCTTTCCCGGCCTGAGCGCGACACTCGGTGGGAGGCCGCTCGCGCCGCTCGCCGCGAGTTCGACCTCGCTTCGCTTCCAGGTCGCCCTCCAACACCCCGAGCGCAAGCGTCAGTCCCTCGTGATTCGCTTTCGGGGCCGGAGGCTCACCTCGCGCGTTGACGTCGGGCCCTCCCCGCAGATCCCGGACGTACCAGACTCCAAGCCGGCTCCGGTTGAGATCACTCGCTTCACGAGCAAGAGCACCGGGGCGGGGGCGCGGTTCCGAGTCGAGGGGGAGGCCCTTGGCCTGGTTGATCGCATGAAGGTCTCGCTGAGCCTGTCCCTCAACGGCGCCGAGATTCGCCAGCGCCTGGTCAAGATCGAGGGAGAGAGGTTCCAAACGACCTTCGGGCCCTTCTCCAAGCGGCTCCCCGTCGGGGCCTACTCGGTCGATCTGAGCTTCACGCTCAACATGCAGAGCCGGTCGGCGGTCCGGACGTGGCTCAAGGCCTTGGGTAAGCAAGAGCGCGCCGCGGCCCTCGTCCGCTACAAGCAGGTCCGGCGACGGGCCTTCGTGAACGTCGGTGGCACGGGCCCCGGCGGGCAGATCCTCCCGGTCGACACAGCTCCTCAGGAAGCGCGCCTCCGCGAGCGCGCCCTCGCGTCGGCCAAGGCGAGCGAGGCGCTCCTCGTCGGGCTCGAGGCCAAGTTGGCCCTCGCGCAGCGGATCTACTTCCGGGACCCCAAGGCGGCGTCGATCGACGAGGCCCGCTACCTGCAGTGGCTCGTCGACAAGGGGCACGCCCAGGACCGGGCGAGCGCGGAGAGGCTCCTGGCCGACACGAGCGTCGCGTCTCGACGGGGGAAGCTCGACGAGGTTGCCTGGGCGAGGTGGGTTCAGGAGGAGATCCACGTCGGGATCTCGAAGGAGCTCGTGGAGCTGAAGGCCTTCGCGGCCGAGACGCTCTGTCCGATCGACGCCCGGACCAGTGCGCTCATGGAGCGGGCCCTGGGGCAGCTCCTCGAGATCGCGCGGAGCAGGCCCCTCTTCAAGCGCGCCAAGCTCGCGCTCCCCTCGGCGCTCAACTCGCCGGGGTTGGGTGTCTCCCATGTGCCCGGGGCGACGCCCAAGGCAGTGCGCGCGACCCTGCGCGAACTGCGTCGCCGAGTGGGTGGCTGAGGCGACTCGATCGCTAAACCGGAGGCCACGATTCTGAGAGGTCGCCCACGAGGGTGTTCTCATGACTCCCCTTCGCCAGGACGGCGACCTCGTTCAGGATCGTGCTCCGCTTTACTAGGAAGAGTTGGGTGTCGA
>JAESQQ010000614.1 GCA_016765095.1 Planctomycetota bacterium
CGCGGCGGTCCGGGGCGTACGCGCCGCGATTGGACCGAGAAGCATCGGAATGCCGCCCAGAGCCCTTGCACGCCCGTGTCCGTGGACCAAGGTGAGCACATGAACCGCAAGGTCAACGCCAACCATCCGAGCCGAGTTCCGCTTCCCGGTCGAGGGCAATCAGCCCAAGGGCTACGAGTCGTCAGAGCCGGGCGAACTCGCAGGCCACGGGACCGTCAACGGAGGGGGCACACTGAGCGGGGTCGAAGCCGAGCCTGAATACGCTGCGCTCTTGACCTGGATCACCGGGCTCAACGAGCTCTCCGTGATCAAGCCAGAACCGGCGGATCGAGGGTCCTCGCCTTCGACGAGAGCGGCCTGAGCGCCGAGCCCGAGTCGTTGAGGAAGAGTTCGAGGTCTCCACTCCCGAATTCTCGCCTACTCGCCGAGCACTCGAAAGAAGGCGTCCAGGCCATGCTCAAGGTCGCAACGGTGGATCTCGTCCAAGGCGAGGTCGGGGAGCGCTTGGCGAATCGCGAAGCGTTCGTAGCCGCAGGCGAAGAGTTCATGGACGTTCTTGAGGCCGTAGGTGGTTCCGACGAAGCCTAGACTACGGTGGTTCTCTAGGAGGGCCTCGACCTCGCTCCAGACTTCGTCACTAGAGACGTTGAGGACTTGGTGGCCAAACTCATGGGCTAGGGTCCAGCCGTTGAGCGGGTTGACCTTGTAGAGTTCCTCTGCGCGGGTGACCGAAAACGCGCCGACTGCCATCCCCCCGAGGGCGTCATAGCGGCGACCGTCGTCGTCCGCCTGAGCTCCGCTGACGTCGGAGAATTCGGATCGGTCCGTCGTCTTCGCGTCGAGAGAGACAATGAACAAGCCACCCCCGGCCGCCAGGATCGCCTCGACAGCCCAGGCCAGGGGTGCGACGCAGAGATTCATGTATCCGCGCTCGTAATCGGTCAGGGCCTCCCAAGACGGGCAGAGTTCCTCCAGACGAGGAACCGAGGGGGTGACTCGCATCGCGTACTTAAGCCATTTGCGCGGAGGGTATTGGCTCGCGTCTAGCGCGGCCCCCAGCCCGACGAGCGAGGCCCAACCCCGCTCCAAGGCGACGCAGTCCCGAAACACGTCCACAGAAGACGCATACTCGTGTTCTCGGAGCAAGAAGAAGCCCTTGTCCTTGAGCCTCGAGACCGGCTCCATTTCGCTCTCGACAGCCGCTTCGAGCGCCTCCTGGGTCGGAATGTTCACTCGGCGGGGAGAGGACTGACTGTCCACCAACGCCGAGTAACCAAGGAGGGTGTAGTTGACACCGGCTTTTGGGTCCAAGTTGCCGAGCGCGGCGTGGGCCTCGATCGCCTTCTCGGCCGACGAAGATCGGGCCACTGCTTCATGGTGAATTGCAGAGAGGCGATCTTGGAGTTGCTCGTAGGGCTCCGAGCCTGTGATCCAGTGATCGCCTCTCTCCAGCATTCGGTGGAGGCGCTTCATGCCGTGCTCTAGGACGGGGATCGCCTCTTCGGCCCGATCGATAACGACCAGGAACTCGCCGAACTCGCAGCAAGTTTCGAGGTCGTCTGGAATGAGGTTGAGGCGGCGTAGGTAGAAGTCCCGGGCCAAGTCTTCCTGCTCGTTCTCGATCGCTAAGCGCGCCATCTCGAGGGACTGACCCGCGCCTAGCCGAGCCGCCTCCTTGAGTCGGCTGAGAGAGGCGAGGGCCTCTTCCCGAGCCCCAAGGGCGCTAAACCCGATTGCGCTGAAGTAGAGCCTCCCGCTGCTGCTGCGATCCGCCGACTCGGCTCTGCTCAGGAGTTCGCGCGCTGGGGCAGAGATCCCCTCCTCCGCCAGGGCGCTCCCAACTTGGGCGAGGTAGGCCGCCGTAGGATCAAGGCCGGCGAGGTGGCGCTCCGCCTGCTCTCCCTGACCTGCCCGGTGCAGCTCCACAATTTCCTCGAGCCCGGCCTCAAGGCGTCGAGCCCGACGCCCTCGGTGGACCTTCCGGCCAACGAAGACCGTGAGATAGAGGCCGCACGAAAGTGCGATCAAGGAGAAGACTGCGCTCACCACGGAGTCACAGTGGGACCCTGCGCCCAGCTCTGCAAGTAGGCCTGGGTCGACGACACGTGAACGGCTGGGGGCCTCCCGCCAAGGAGTTGTGTTCAGCGACGCGGACCCTTGGAGCGCCCGCAAGCTCTAACGAGCCACCGGGCGCGACGCCTCGGTCTCCGGATCACTCAGCTTTGATCCAAACCGCGAGCTCGTTGCCCGTCGGGTCAAGGAACTGGAACCGGCGTCCGCCCGGGAACTCGTGGTGCGAGGTGGTCTCGCCGCCGGCGGCCTCCACGCTGGCTTGGCTGGCGTCGAGGTCGGTCGAGTAGAGGATCACCATGGCTCCCCCGCGAGGCGGCGCCGTGTCTTCCTTGCGAAAGCCTCCCTCGAGTCCGGCGCCCTCAAACGCGACGTAGGTCGGACCCCAGTCTTGGAAAGTCCAGCCAAAGGCCGCACCGTAGAAGGCCTTCATGGCGTCGAAGTCCGTGCAGGGGAACTCGATGTAGTCAATGTGGTTGTGGGTGCTCATGGAGCTCCTGGCTGAGATCTAGACGCTTGGAAGCGCGCCGGAGCTCGGGCCTGGGCCGCTCAGGAGCGACTCCGACAACCCAAGTCGTGGCGCGGGTCGCAGCGCGTCGGCCACCTGGCGCCAAGACGTCGGCCGAAGCAGGTAGCCGTAGTGGGTCAAGCCCTCCAGCTCGCGGTTCTCCGCGCCCTCAAACTGCGCGCTCTCGGCGGGGAGGATCAAGACGTCCGCCCGCGACCAAAAGCAGACCAGGCGAGTCCGCAGCCTCCAGGGAGCCTGCCCCGAGAGGCGCTCGAGGAGGGGCGAGTTGGGTCGAATCCCGAGCGCTTGCGCGGTCGCGAGGTAGCGCGCGGCGTGTGAGCCGGCGTGAGGCGCACCGAGCGTCAGCAAGCAGGCCACCCGCTGCTCGGTCTCGGGATCCTCGAGGGCGAAGCGGGCGACGAGGCCCCCCATGCTGTGCGTCACGAGGTCAACTTGGGCATCGGTTGGGAGGTCGTTGATCGCGAGGACTTCGCTCACGAAGGCCCGCAGGCGCTCCCCGAGCAGCTCAATGCTGGCGCCGCTATCAAGGCCGACTCCATACAGGCGGCTGCGCCCCTGGAGGCGAAACCAAGTCTGCATCGGGAGGAAGTTCCCGCGACTGCCGCCCAGCCCGTGCACAAAGACCACGGGCCGCTGCCCGTCTGGCGGAAGCGCCCTGGCGGGCATCCAGCGACTCGAGAGCATGGTCAGTCCCATCAAGGGAAGCTGGGCCACGTGGCGATAGACGTCGGGATCGACCGACCGACAGGCCGAGGCGATCGAGCGACCCGCCGCACGAGCCGCAGACGCCAACCCCCGACCCGCCTGAGCACAGGCTTCAGCCGCCACGCTCTTCGCGGGGGGCGCCACCGGGGGAGTGGGGAGCAGACGAGCCTGCTCCTGAGCTCGAGACCAAACCGAAGGCTCAGTCTCGCTCTTGCGTTCTTGCTTTGGTGTATCGGACATGGAACCTCCCCACGCGCGTGGGTCTGGCGTCCCCCCTCAGCGTGGGGAACTCGGCTCGATACGGATGCTAAGTCCTTGCTTGGATCAGCGAGGACCCGGCTTCCCAGCGCCTTCGAGCAACGCGGCCGCGCCCGTGGCGGGTTGGACGTCAATGATCCCGCCCGAGCCGTGGGCGAGGCGGTTGTCCGCGTCTGCGATCCGATCCAAGACGTCGATCGAGGGGTTGAGCGCAGCCGCGAGGTCGTTGCGACCCTGCTTCTTGAGGAGCGCCTGAGCCGCCAGGAGCGCCGCCTTCTCGTCGGCGTAAGACTCGAGGCGGTTGAACGAGACGTCGCTCAAGGCGTCGTGGAGGCGTCCACGAGCGCGACGGCGAGCGAGGTTCCCGTAGAGGGGGACCGCGCTGTTCGCGTAGGGGTCGCCAGGCGCGTCGGCCTTGCCGCCTGCCAGGAGCCAGTCCCGGTTCGCGAGGTCGCCCAGGTAAGTCCCCTCGCGCTTGTTGCCGTTGTAGACCTCTTCCAGGTGCCCCTCGCGGGCCTTGTTGTAGCTCTTGGAGTACATGTCCATGTCGGCCTGCAGCTCTTTGTCCTTCGTGGCGCTGAGGTGCTTGGCGTAGGCCTCGATCGAGCCGAACCGGCGCTCAATGTTGCGCTTGAGCGCGGCGTGGTCCTTGACCTTGTCGATCGTGGCGGTGTTGCGGTCGTCGAGGATCTTGGCTTCGCGGGCCGCCTTCTCGACGCGAGACGCGTAGATCGCCTCGTCCTCATAGAGGGGCATGTAGAGGTAGTCGCGGAACTTGGTGAACTCCTTGTCGTAGTCGTCCGACGCCGAGCGAACCGAAGCCGCGGTCGCGGCGGGGTCGTTGATCGCCTCCAAGAAGCGCACGCCAGCGTCGGCCACGGCCGCCTTAGCCGCCTTGCGATCGAGATAGCCGTTGACCATGATCTCGAGGTCTTCGGCGACATAGAGGATCACGGCCAGCTCGGCCGCGGTGTAGAACCAGGCCCCAGCCCTCATGAAGCGGCTCATAGCGAGGCCCGTCCGAGCCGCGGTCCCCGCCGTCTTCGCCTTGCGGAGGTCGATCAGCCACTTGATCGACTTCGACGCGCCGTGAACGGCGGTCGAGCTGATTCCGAGCGAGCCGAGCGAGATCGCGAACGCTTTCCCCTCGAAGGTCCCGTGCACGATCATGGGCAACGCGAGGCCAGCGCCCAGGACTAGGTTCGACTTGAGGATCCCGTTGAGGAACTTCGGCTTGACGTAGCTCTGGAGGTACTTGACGTAGGCGACTTCACCGACGCGGGCGCCAACGACGAACAGACCGTACTCCTTGTAGAAGTCGGTCGTCATCAGGCCGTCGAAGAACTCCTCGATCCGAGCGCGATCGCCGGTCCGAGCCACGACCGCGAGCTCCTTGAGGAACAGCGCCATTCCGAAGTGGACGACACCGAGGGCCTCGGTCCCGAGCTTGTTGCGGCTGAACTCCTTCCACTTGACGGTCCCGTCAGCGCGCCGGAAGCGAGCCAGCTTGTCGACTTCCTCGCCCGTCGCTGCCCGCTCGAGATCGATCCGACGCTCCCGCGCTCGGCCGTAGCGGAACATGCCGCGCAGGCGGTTGAGCAGGTTGTCTATGTGGCTCGAGCCGAGCGGCTTGTCGAAGGACTCAAGCGCGCCGCGGATCTCCGCGGTCTCGATTCCGATCCGCTGACCCTCGATCGTGCCGAGCCCGTTCGCCGCCTCGAGGATCTTGAGCCCCTCGAGGTCTGCCATTTTCTCGCCCTTAAAGCCCGTCGCGTGGCCGCCCTCGTGGGCCAAGATCAGGCCTAGGACGCGTGCCCGGAAGAAGGGACGGCGACCCGGAGGCAGCTCCTCGCCGCGAGCGTGGATCTGATTCAGGAGGCCCGTCGAGACCCGAACCCGGCCCTCGCCGATCTCCGCGCGCACGTCGTTGGTCTCGATCACGTCGAGCTGGAGCGCGATCACCTTGTCGATCGCGGCCTTGATGTTTGCCTTCTCGCCAGGCGTCTGAGCCGAAGCGAAACGACCCGCGAGGCGCTCGAGCGTCGCGTCGCGGACCGAGCCGAACACGCCCCCGACCGTCTCGAGGCTCATTTTGGAGGCCTTGAAGGGGCCCATTCCGCGCCGGGTGCGGCCGAAGCCCTCGGCCTCGCCCTCCGCTGCGGCGACGACGTTGACGTCAACCTTGGGCAGGAGCGAGCGGAGCAGGTGCTCGGAGATATTCGAGTCGCGGACCCACTTGCGCACCTTAAGGCGCAGCTTGCGAACCGCGGTCTTGTAGTCGATCCCCTCGAGCCTTGCGAGCTTCCCGCGAGCCTCGATCAGCTCCCGGGCGTTGGCCTCCGAGAGACCCCCCGCGCGGAGCTGTTCGAGCGTCGCGCTCTCGAGGTCGAGCGTGCCGAGGGTGTGGAGCTTCTTGGACTTGGCCCGGCTGAGGCCGGTCCGAGCCATGATCTCCTCGACCGAGGCGTTCTGGAGGCTGAGGATCTCCGCCATGCTGGCGGCCTTCTCGGCCCGAGCCTCGGTCAAGCCAGCCTCTTCGAGGGCGTACTCGACACCCGCCTCGGCGATCGAGTTGGCGTCGCGATACATGCTCGTCTTGCGAGCCTGGTTCTCGGTCAGGCCGAGGCGCCTGAGGTCGTCTGCGTCGGCCCGGCTGAGGTCGGTCCGCTTCGTCAACTCCTCGATCTTCTCGTTCACCTCGTAGTCAATGATATCGGCGTCGTAGTAGAGCTTCTCAGCCGCGAGCTCCGCGTCGTAGGCGGCGCCCGGCGTGTTGCGGCCGAGCAGGTTCGCGTCCCGGTAGTCGATCAACTTCCGAGCCACCTCGCTGTCGAGGCCCGCGTTGACGAGGTCGTTCGGCCCCACCATGGCGAGGTCGACGCCGACCGCCCTGCGGTAGAGCCGACGACCCGGGTTCCCGAGGATCTCGGCCAGCTTGGCCTCGCTGTCGAGGGTCATTGCGTCGCGGTAATTGACCAGCTTGCGAGCTTGGTTGTCCGTGATCCCCGTCTTCTCGACGAGCTCCTCTGCTGTGAGCGAGTTGAGGTTGGCCAGAGTCCGCAGGGTCCTGAGCTTGGTCTTGGCGGCCTCGCTCAAGCCAACCTTGTTGACGACGTCGTTGAAGGTCTGGAGCGCGTTCGCCTTGCGCGCCGCGACGATCTTCTTGGCTTGACTCTCGGTCAGCCCGAGCTCGATCAGCTCCGCCTCGGTCGCGGTCTGGAGGTTGACGCCCTCGCCTGTGGGGAGCGCCTTCATCTCTTCGATCTCGTCAGCGTCGAGGCCGGCGTTCTTCCAGTCGGCCTCGGTCAGGACCGAGTGCGCGTCGCGGTAGGCCACGATCGCCTTGGCCGCGTCGAGGTCGATTCCGGTGTGGCTCTTGATCTTCTCGGCGTCGACCGAGGCGTCGCCAATGTCGAGACCCTTGGCGCGAGCCTCCATCGTGGTCCGGCGCTCGGCTCCGACCCGCGCAAAGCGGAGCGACTCCTCCAGGGTGTGCGCGTCGCGGTAGTTCTCGATCTTCTTGGCTTCGGCGTCGGTCAGCCCGAGCCGATCCTTGAGCTCAGCCTTCGTCGCGCGATCAACGTCGATCGCGCCCAGGCGGTCGAGCTTGGCCAAGTCGGCCGCGGTCGCGCCGCCTCGAATCGCGATCTCACGGAGCGCGTCCTCGGTCGTCAGCTCGCCGCCGCCGGCACGGGCCGCCATGATCGCCTTCGCGGCCGCCTCGCTCAAACCGAGCCCTTCGATCAGGGCCGTCTCGTTAGCGTATTTGAGGTCGACGCCAAACTCGCCGCTTTGGATTCGGTCCGCGTAGCGATCGAGCCAGCCAAGAAACTCCTCCTTGGCGAACTTCGCGTCGCGGCGGACCTCCTCGGGCAGCGACTTTTCGTTCTCCCAGTTGAGGAGGGGCGTCGCGACGCCCGTCGCGTAGGCGCGAGTGTCGCCGCCGGCCTTCTCGGCCCAGCTCTCCTGGAGACCCTCAATGATTCGCAGCTTCTCCGCAGTCGGCTTCTTGCCGACCACGTCCCGCATGTACTCCTCGTAGTGCTCCTTGTATTCGAGCCCCTTGGGCGCGCCGCCCCAGGCCTCAGACTCCATCGGGTTGTCGGTGTGCTTCCACTTGCCGAACTCTTGGTTCTTGTATTGGTAGGAGAAGATCTTGGCGAGGGTGTGAATGTCTTCCACGCTCTTGGTGAACCCGCGGATCTCCATGTCGATATAGCCGGTGCCGTCCGCGTTGCGATTGACGCCAGCCACGCGCAGCGTGGCGCGATCGGTCTCCTCCATGTTCGCGACGAGATCGACTTCGCCGGTGCTCATTCGGGCGTTGGACCAACTCTTGAGCGAGAGGTCCGTGCGCAGGCGCTCGACGCGCTTGAGGTAGACCCAGTTGCCCGCCCGCTTGACGAAGTCAGCGTATTCGCTGCCCTTGGCCTCGAGCTTCTCCCAGTCGGGCGCGTTGTCCCGCATGTGGAGGTGGAAGCCCTTGGCGCTCTTGCCAGTCAACTCCTTAGCCGTGGCCATGGCGTCGGTGGCTGCCTTGAGGTTCTCCTGCACGTTGGAGTGGATCTCCCAGTTGCCCGAGCCCTCGACGTACCAGTAGTCGTTGAGCCACTTGTTCTTGGCGGTGTCGAGCTTGAAGTGGCTCTTAACCGAGCTGTGGTTCTGGCCAACCTTCTCGTTGTAGTACGCGCGCCGCTCCGAGTCGCTCATGCTGTCCCAGCGAGCGTCGGTCGCGGCGTCCGTCGGGCGCGCGATCTTCGTCAGGCCGTCGCCGCGACCCTCGAGCTCGAAGCCGTAGGTCATAGCCTTCCCGTTGTGCATGATCTTGCCCTCGGGGAGCGCGTCGAGCATCCCCTTGAACTCGCTCGGCGTCCGCAGGTCGCGGGCCTTGATCGTGCGTTCGAGGAGCGGATCGAACTCCGATGACTCGAGGCCCAGGCTCTCAATGAACTCGCGGGCCTTGGCCTTGGCCTCGGTCGGGTCCTCAGGCGTGTTGTAAATGCTCGGGTTCTCACCGACGGGCATTTCGGCGCGTGGCTTGTATTTGACCGTCTCGCCAGCCTCGGCCATTTCGCCGGCCCGCCGGATCATGCGCCGATAGAGCTTGCTCTGAAGCTCGTGGGTCTCAGGCTCAGCGAGGTCGAACATCCGGAACTCGACGAGGGGGACCGGCGAGCTGTGAAGCGGATTGACGTTAAGCGCCTTAGCCAGGTTCATGCTGCGGTATTTCCACAGCTTGTTCATGCTGTTGGGATCCATCGGATCCGCCTCTTGGAGCGTGAGTTCACGGCCGTTGCGGGCGTTGAACAGGCTCTCGAGCTTCGCCTTGGTCCGCGCCTCGGGAGGGAGGGCGTCGATCTCCTTGAGGAGGTCTTCGTGATCGACGGCGAGTGAACGCGCGAAGTAGTTGGCGTGACCCCCGCCGCGAACGGGATTGAAGATCCGCCGGAGCATGGGCTCGGCGTTCTCATGCATCAGGATCAGGTTGCTCAGCGCGCGCGCGTCCCCGTTGGGCTTGATCAGCTTGGTCGCGTCGACCGTCAAGTGAACACCCGAGCGGCGTCCTTGGCGCACGAGGCCGGTGGCCTGGATCTTCTCGAGGATGCCCCTCAACTCGCTGCTGTCCTTCATGGGCGGCGTCACGAGCTCGTAGCCGTCGAAGCCCGTCGAGGCCACGAACTCCGGCTCGATCAGCCAAGTCCGACCCCGAGGGTCTTTCCACTCGGCGCGGAACAGGGGCCGCTCGCCGCTGGGGAACTTCTCGAGGTTGCTCGTCGGCTTCATGAAGTCGACGCGCTTGATCGTGCTCGGATCACCGCCGTAGTGCGAGACGATGGCCCGCATCAGCTTCTTGTAGTTGTTGAAGCTCATGTCGTCGAAGTTGACGATCCGGTTCCCCTTCCCGGCAAACTCGAACTCCATCCCAAACTTGGGGTCGGCGGGTTGAGCCGTTGCAGGCTCAAGGGCGAGGAAGGGCAGGGCGGCGGTAACCAGCGCGCACTGCAGGAGTAGCTTTCGAGCCATAAAGGTCGACCTCCAGAGGGGTTGGGACTATAGGGGCTACCACCCACGCGAGGCCAGGAGAAAGTGCGCCCCCCGCACAGTGCGCCGCACGGGCTGTCAACGGCGGTTATCGGCTGTTCTTCCGCTCTCGGACGGGGAAGATCCGGCCGGCGTTGGTCCAAAGCGACGATTGCCCCAACGAGTGGGCCAGCTTCCGGAGAACCAGACCCCTCCACCCCCTCGGGCGAGGGGTAGGCTCCTCGCGACAGCCCGGCCTCGACGAGGTCAGAGGCTGAGGCAGAATGTCGGCCTCAAAGGAGAGCCCCGTAGAGGAGTGGTATCTGGCGCTGGTCCGCGGCGAGCGGCGTGGCTTGGTGGCTGCGCTCCTGCGGGGGATTCTCTGGCTCTGCTCCTGGCCCTTCCGGCTCGTGATCGCGGTGCGCGCGCTCTGCTTTCGGCTCGGCGTGTTTGGCACCACCCGGGCGTTCGTGCCCGTGATCTCGATCGGCAACCTGACCACCGGCGGGACGGGCAAGACACCGCTCGTGATCGCGCTCTGCCGGGGGCTCGAGGCGCGCGGGGAGCGCGTCGGGGTCTTGGCCCGTGGCTACGGCGCACCTCGAGACGGTGACCTCAACGACGAGCTCCGCTTGATCCAGCGAGAGGTCCCCGACGCGATCTTGGCGCCCGGCAAGAATCGAGCCGTGAGGGCCGGGCAAGCCACGGGCAAGGGCGCCACGATCCTCGTCCTCGACGACGGGTTCCAACACCGGCGCCTGGGCCGGGACCTCGACGTCGTGCTCCTCGACGCGACCTCGCCCTGGGGTGGCGGGCACCTCCTCCCCCGCGGACTCCTCCGTGAGCCGCCGAGCGCGCTCCGTCGCGCGGACGCGGTCGTGCTGACCCGAGCCGAGCTGAGCAGCCCCAGCCAGCTGGCCGCTCTCGAGGAGACGCTCCGCGCGAAGGGATACCGAGGGCCGGTGTTCCGAATGACCCTCAATCCCTCCCGACTGGTCGCGATCGGCCCCCAGGGGAGCGAGGAACGTCCGCTCGAGACTCTTCGCGACCTCCCGGTCGTGTTGGCCTGCGGGATCGGAAACCCCCGCGCGTTCGCGGCCACCGCCGCCAGCCTCGGCGCGCGAACCAACCTGATTGAAGCCTTCGCCGACCACCACGCCTACACGCCCGCTGACCTCCACGCCATCGAAGACCTCGCGATTCGACGGGCCGTCGAGCACGTCCTGATCACGGACAAGGACGCCGTCAAGCTAGCCAGCCTGCTCGCCGTCCCGCGCGACTCCGCCTGCACCTGGCTCTGCTTGAGCGTCGAGGCCACGATTGAACCGCGCGAAGCCTGGGAGGCCCTCTGGCCCGCTGGGCGTCGAATGGAGCAAGCATCCTGACCAGCCTGCCACCTCCCGCCTCCGACGGACTGCCCGCCGCTCTCGCGCCGCTCGACCTCGAGGGCATCCAGACCTACCCGATCGGTGAGCGCGAGCACCTCGTCACGGCCGACCAGCTTGCCCGGCCCGTGCCGCCCAGCGCGTCGCTTGAGGAGTTCCTCGACTCGCTCTCGCCGATCCTCGCTGTCGAGCGCCTCCGCGCGCTCGCAGACGCCATGGCGAACGCCAGCGCCGGTGGGCGCCGGGTCCTGATCGGGATCGGAGGACACGTCATCAAGGTCGGCTTGGGACCGCTCCTGGCCGACATGATCCAGCAGGGCTTGGTCAGCGACCTCTGCCTGAACGGCTCGGCCGCGATTCACGACTTCGAGCTCGCGTTCCTCGGCAAGACGAGCGAGCGGGTCTCAGAGACCCTCGCCGACGGGCGGTTCGGAATGGTCTCTGAGACCGCGGCCTTCTTCGCGAGCGCCTTCCGCCGCGGGGCCTGTGGCGAGTGCGGACTCGGACGGGCCCTCGCGATCGAGCTCGACGCCCTCCCTGGTCGCGAGCACAGCTTGATCTGGCAAGCCGCCCAAGCCGGAGCCCAGGTCACGGTGCACGTCGCGGTGGGAACGGACACCGTGCACGCCGTGCCTGGCGCCTGCGGGGCCTCGATCGGACAGTCGACTCACACCGATTTTCGTCGCCTCGCAGCGGTCGTCAGCCAGCTCGACGGCGGCGTCTACGTCAACATCGGAAGCGCCGTCGTGCTCCCCGAGGTGTTCCTAAAAGCGGTCGCGGTCGCCCGCAACCTAGGACACCCCGTGGCTGACTTGACGACGGGCAACTTCGACATGGTCCAACACTACCGCCCCCGCCGAAACGTCCTCGAGCGACCCGCCGCCCAAGGCTACGCCCTGACCGGCCACCACGAGCTGATGGTCCCCCTCCTCCGAGTCGCAGGCCTCAGACGCCTCCTCGCGCTCCGGCGGGAGTAACCCGGAGGCTCGGCCGACCACCGCCACGCGTGTTGACCCGGGTTCACAGCTCCTGACGTAGCGACGGCTAGCTGCGCGAGCGGCTCAGGGGAGGCGTCGGGGAAGCCGGCTGGCAAGGCCTGGGAACCGGGCGGGGGTAAACCCCGCCCCTACCAAAGCGCGTCGTGAGCCGTCCAGGAGGGTGTCTTGCGGAGGGGCCCTCCTGCGATTCGCAGGGTGCGGGGTTTACCCCCGCCCGCCTGTCCGGGAGAGACAAACGGCCTCTGAGCTTAGGCTTCTCAACGTCAGGAGCTATACCACTGCCCGCCCTATGTCTTGCCAGGACTTATGGTCCCTGGCCCTGCTAGCGGTTGAGTCGGGGCGAGGGTCAGCCTCCCCTCCGGGTGCCCGGCCTGCCAAGCCAGCGTCCAGAGTTGGGACGTGTTGGGCGTTTAGCGACCGCGAGCCGCTCGCACTGCCCCCAGCGGTTCTCCCTGCCGACGGGGCGAGCTCGCCAAACCCACTCGTCCCAACGTCATCCCACCCAAAGATAGGGGGTCTGGGGGAGCGCAGGTCCCCCAGAGATACCGCTATCATTTCTGGGATGAATCAACGCGAGGTGACTTGGCTGCGGCGACTGCGAGATCTCTCGCACCTCCTCGCGAGCCAGCAGGACGTCAATCTGCTCCTGCCCATGATTCTCGACTCGGCGATCGAGTTGACCGAGGCCGAGCGGGGGTTCTTGGTGCAGGTTCACTCCGGCCCTGGCGACCGGACGAAGATCAAAGTCGAGGTCGCGCGGGGGTTTGCTAAGGAGAGCCTCTCGGGCGCGGCCGGCAAGGTCTCGCGGACCGTCGTCGAGCGCGTCTTGGAGCAGCGGAGGGGCGTGCTCACCACGAGCGAAGAAGACCGCGACATCCGAAACGTCAGCAGCGTGCAGGCCCGCCGCGTCCTCTCGATCGTGTCCGTCCCGATGCTCTTGCGCGGCAAGGCGGTCGGAGTCCTCTACCTCGACCACCGCTTCAACCCAGAGGCGTTCACCGAGCAGGACCTCCCGATCCTGGCGGCCTTCGCCGACCAAGCCGCCGTCGCGCTCGAGACCGCAAGCTTCGCGGACGCTCAACGCGCGGGTGAGGTTCAACTCGACGCCACTCGCCGCGAGCTCGAGAACCTCCGCAAACGCACGCCGGACCCAAGCGACGAAGTCCTCGTCCTCCCCGAACACGCCCCCGAGCGCTTTGGGCACTTGATCGGGGGCAGCAAGCCGATGCAGTCGCTCTATGCGGAGATCGAACGAGCCTCCCGTTCGAGCGCGCCCGTCCTGATCTCAGGCGCAAGCGGAACGGGCAAGGAACTCGTCGCGCGCGAGATCCACACTCGCGGCGAGAACCACCGCTCCCCCCTCTTGAGCGAGAACTGCGCCGCGATCTCGGACGATCTCCTCGAGAGCGAACTCTTTGGCCACAAGCGCGGCGCGTTCACCGGCGCCACGGCGGACCACGACGGGCTGTTCGTGGCCGCAGGCGAGGGCACCCTGTTCCTCGACGAAGTCGGGGACATGAGCCCCCGCATGCAGAGCAAGCTGCTCCGCGTGCTCCAGGAAAACCGAGTCCGTCCCGTCGGCGGAGACGGTCCGGTTCCGATCCATTGCCGCGTCGTCGCCGCGACGCACCGCGACCTGCGCTCCATGGCCGACAAGGGAGAGTTCAGGCTCGATCTCTACTACCGCCTCGACGTGCTCAGGCTCCAGCTGCCCTCGCTCTGTCACCGCTCGGAGGACATCCCGGCGCTCTTGTCCCACTTCCTCCGCCGCGAGTCGCCTCGCAAGAAGCTCGACGTCTCGCCCAAGGCCATGGAGCTTCTCCGTGGCTACGCCTGGCCCGGCAATGTGCGCGAGCTGGAGAATGAGGCTCGCCGACTGGCCTCGCTCGGAACGAGCCGACTCAGCAATCGGCACCTCTCCCCCGAAATCCGCGAGGGACGAGGACTGGCCCGGGCCGAGGGCAGCTACTCGGGCAAGACCTTGGCGGAGGTCGAACGCGAAATGGTGACCCATGCGCTGGAGGAGTCTGGAGGGAACAAGGCCCGCGCCGCACGCGCGCTCGGGATCCCCAAGACCACGCTTTACCACCTCCTCGACCGCTACCAGCTTCGCTGAGCGTGCCAGACCCCCACCGCGGCTCTGAGGGGAAACAAGAGCCCTCTCGCTACGCCCCCGCGCGGCTCATTCTGGAGGTCGACTCCACCCAACGCCTGCTGGCTCTGGGTGGAACCATGCCCACAGACGCGTTCCCGCTCGCGCTCGTCGTCGGCGAGGCGCTCCCCACGACCGGCCTCTTGGGCGCTGGCCTCCGAAGCCTGATCGTCGAAGCCGCGGCCGAAGCCTGGGCTCGCGGGGAGCTGCCCGAGTGGAGCGTGGGGGCCGAGCGCCTCCAGGGCGAAGGCGACCCGCGCGTGATCGTTCGGCTGTGGCCGCTCGCGCTCGAAGAGCACCAAGTTCTGATCGGCCGATCCCTGTTCGCGCACGCCCCCGGTGGAATCGTGCTCCTCGACGAAAAAGGGCACCACCTCGAGCAAAACCTGGCTCACCGAAAGATCCTTGGATTCTCCGACGAAGACCTCGCCTCCCAAACCCCAGCGCACTACCTAGGCGCCCGGGTCTGGAGCCAGCTCCAGGAGTCGCTGCTCTCCCGGGGAGGGTTTCGCGGAGAGCTCTCCGCCACGAGCAGCTCAGGCGAGACCCGCTGGCTCCAGACGGTCGGATTCAGCGCAGGCCTGACTCCAGCCCGCTACCTCTTGATCCACCGCGACGCGACCTTCGAACACATAGCCGAGGAGGAGGCACGCCTTCGGATCGACATTCGACGCGCCGTCCAGGCCCTCCACGCCTGGAACCGACCCGAGCTCAACCTCCAGGAGCAGCTCCAGGGTGCGCTCAGCGAACTGGTCCTCGTCCCTTGGCTCGACCTCTCCCCGCATGCTGGCGTCTACCTCCGCGAAGGCGAGAGCGACCTCCTCCGCTTGGCGTCGGCGGTCAACCTCCCACCCGAGCTTCTCTACCTCCGCGTCGAAGACGAGCAACCGCTCGTGTTCACCGCGCCCGAGGAGACCCCGACCGACCTCGGCGACCAGGCGACGCTCGTCCTCCCCCTCGAGCTCGGCGACGTCAAGATCGGGGCTCTCCTCCTCTTCCCGCGCACGGACCTCGACCCCGCCCGCCGAGACGCCCTCGCAGCGCTCGGAGCGACCTTCGCCTCGCTGATCGTGCGCCAACGCGTCCGGGCCGCGCTCGCCGAGAGCGAGGCCCGCTTCCGCGAACTGGCGGCCAGCCTCCCAGGAGTCGTCTACCTGTTCGAAGCGCTCCCAGACAAGCCCACTGGACGGTTCCAGTTCGTGAGCGAGGCGGTCCGCGACCTCTACGGTGTCGCGCCCGAGGAACTCCTCGAGAGCGCAGCGGTGGCGATCCCCAAAGTCCACCCGGCCGACTTCGAGGGGATCCGAGAGAGCTTTCTCCGCATGAACGAGACCCACTCCGACTGGGTCCATGAGTATCGAGTCCTCCACCCTCCCGGCGAAGTCCGCTGGCACCGAGTCACCTCCAGTCCGCGCGTCCTAGACCCGAGCCGGACCCGCTGGAGCGGCGTGATCATCGACGTCAGTGAGATCAAGCGCGCTGAGGGAGAGTTGATCGACGCCAAGGAAGCCGCCGAGGCTGCGGCCCGCGCCAAGAGTCGGTTCCTCTCGACGGTCAGCCACGAGCTCCGGACCCCCATGAACGCCGTGATCGGAATGACGGACCTCCTCCGCGAGACCCCCCTCGTCGCCGGCCAGCGCGAGTTCGTCGAGGCTATTCAGTCCTCTGCGGACACTTTGCTGCTCTTGATCGAAGACCTGATCAACGTCGGCCGAATCGAGAGCGAGCGGCTGACCCTCGACGCGCGCCCATTCGACGTCCAGACCTCGGTCGAGGAGTCGCTCGCGCAGGTCGCGCCTCGAGCTGCAGAGAAGAACCTCGTGCTCGCCGCGCTCGTGGACGAAGGCGTGCCTGAGCGAGTCGTGGGCGACTCGGTCCGACTCCACCAGATCCTGGTCAACCTCCTCAGCAACGCGGTCAAGTTCACCGCCGCAGGTGAGGTTCGGCTGCGCCTGAGCGCGCTCGCGATCCCGACCGGCTGGGAGTTGACCTTCGAGGTCAAAGACACTGGAATCGGAATCCCCAAGGACCGAATGCACCTCCTGTTCGAGCCCTTCCACCAGATCGGCGCCCGGGACCAGGGCGGCACCGGGCTCGGCCTCGCGATCAGCCGCGGCCTGGCGAATCTAATGGAGGGCAAGATCAGCGCCGAGTCGTCGTTCGGAGCAGGCTCGACCTTCACCTTCACGGCCCGCGTCGGCGAGACTGCGGCGCCCGCCGAGCTACGCCACTCCAGCCTCTCGGGTCAAACCGTGGCCGTGGTCAACCCCGACTTGGCCTCCCAGCAAATGCTGGTTCAAGGCCTCCAGCGCTGCGGGATCCACGTCCAGGAGCCTAGCCTGACCAGCGCCCTGGCCTGGCTCGCGGGCGGGGGGCCCCCCGAGTCGCTGCCAGCCTTGTTGTTCCTCGACGCCTCGACGCCCGGCGCGATCGAGGCGGCGCGCGATCGGGAGCCGGATCTCCCCATTGTGTGGCTGCTGAACTTGGGCCAACGCTCTCCCGGGACCCCGTCCTCGAGCAGTCTCGTCAAGCCAGTCCGCACCGGCCCGCTCCTCAACCTCCTCACGAGCCTCGTCGGTGACGAGCCGCCCCAGGCGGTCCCCTCTCGCGAGCTGGCGCTCGGGTCCCGGCTCCCGCTCCGAGTCCTCGTCGTCGAAGACCACCGGGTCAATCTCCTCGTGGCGACCAAAATGCTCGCGCGCCTCGGCTACACCCCGATCACCGCTCGCGACGGCCAAGAGGCCCTTGAGCGCCTCGACCAGGAGCCCTTCGACTTGGTCCTTATGGACGTGCAAATGCCCCGCATGGACGGCCTCGAGGCGACTCGCCAGATTCGGACCCGGGGCCGCAGAGACCCAAGGATCGTCGGAATGACGGCCTCGGCCGCGCCCGAAGACCGCCGGCGCTGCCTGGCGGCGGGAATGGACGACTACCTCAGCAAGCCAGTCCGACTCGAGACGCTCCGAGCCATGATCGAGCGCGCGTTCACGACTCGGACCCCGATCGACTCCTCACGAATCGAGCGACTCAAGGCGGCCGGGGGCACTCGTCGGCCCGACCTCTGGCGAGAGCTGATTCAGGTCTACCTCGAGGACACGCCTGAGATGGTCACGCAAGTCGTGACCGCGCTCGAGGCAGAGGATCGACGGCTGGCGAGCTTCTCTGCGCACGCGCTCAAGGGCGTCGCGCTCAACGTCGGCGCGTTGCCCCTCGCCGAAGCGTGCACTGAAATCGAGGCCATGGACGAGACCAACGACGACGCGTCCCGCCTCGTCCGCCTGCTGCTCCTCGAATCCGAGCGAGCAGAGACACGCCTGACCTCCCTTCTCGCCCAAGAAGAGCCAGCCGTAATGAGCGAAGGAAGCGACCCGAGCTAGAAGAAGCGATCGAGCAGCTCGGCCTTCTTGGCTCGGTGCTCGTCTTCACTGATCAGGCCGCGCTCGAACAGATCCTTGATCAGCGCCAGCCCGGCCTCTGGCGTCTCCTCGGCGTGCGGGATCGGGGCTGGAGTTGGGAAGGCCTCCGGCTCGGGGAAGGCCTCAGCGCTCGGGAGTTCCTCGGCAGGGGGGAGCGGCTCAGGCGGCGGAAAGTCGGACTCAGTCGCTCGAGCCCGCGCGCCTGAGAAGGCCCTCGTACCGGCCTCGACGAGGGCCTCCGCCGCGCTGAGGGCGTCGGCGGTCATGTTCACGAGAGCCTGCGCGGCAGCGGTCCCGAAGGCGCCTGCGACGTCGAGAGGATCTCGGCTCTGGGAGCCGGTCTCAGGCGCCGACGCAGCGACTGGCGGGCTGGCTGAGGCTCTCTCGACCTCCGCCGAGGACATGGAGGGGCCGCGAGGCCCAGCTTCGAGGTCGAGGCTGTGGTGGGCGCCGACCCCGGGACCCTGGTCTCCCTTGGGAGCGACCGCTGGGGTCTCTCGACCACCTTCGGCCGCGACCTCAGCCTGTTCGGCCACGATCTCGGCCTCAATCCCCGCCACCTTGGCTTGGGCGGCCACGAGCCCGGCCTCTGCGACCGCGACTTCGGCCTCGATCCGGGCGATCACTGCGTCGTGGGCTGCGGCTGCGGCCTCACGCTCTCGACTCGTTGAGTCCAACGGGGCCGGCGCCGCGTCCTCGGGCTCGACTGGCCCCTCGACGGCCTCGGGCGCGGGCGCCTCGGGCTCGACTGGCCCCTCGACGGGTTCGGCGCGGGCGCCTCAACGACCTCGGGCGCAGGCGCGTCCACGGCTTCGGGCGCGGGAGCCTCGACGACCTCGGGCGCAGGTGCGTCCGCTTCGGGCGCGGACTCAGGGGGCACGCCCGCCAGAACCGAATCGAGGTATCCCGCGAGCTTGTCGCGTGCGATTCGCCGAACCGTGCTCGCGTTCGCCAGCATGCCCTGCATGCCACCCAGGACGACGTGCCCAGCCAAGAACACGTCGACCTCGGTTTGGCTCAGGCCGTCGACTGGGATCCCAGCCGTCAGCCGGACGGTGGCTGAGATCTTGGTCCCCTCGGCGTTGGTCAGTTGACCTTCGATCAGCGTCGATTCCCCCTCCTCGGGAGCCGCTCCAGGCACGAGCTCAACGCTGAACCCGCGGGCTCGGTAGCTCTCGACGAGTTCCTGGCTGACCCGATAGGCAGTCGGGGTCCCGGCCGAGACGACTCGGGTCACGCGAACGGCTTTACCAAGCTCGAACCGGGCCACTTTCAATCCCCCCGCGGAGAAGGCGCAATCAAACTCCGGCCCACGGACTAGGCCGTGTGAAGCGCGTCGATCTTGTCGACGCGTCCCTGGTGTCGCCCTCCCTCGAACTCAGTCGAGAGGAAGGTCTTGAGCATCTCGACGGCGCGGGCCTCGGCCACGAGGCGCTCGCCGATTGAGATCACGTTGGCGTCGTTGTGCAGCCGGCAGAGCCGCGCGCTGCTCTCGTCCCAAACGGTGGCTGCCCGGACTCCCGCGACTTTGTTGGCCGCGATCCCGATTCCGATCCCAGACCCGCAGCAGAGGATCCCCAAGCTGCCCGGGTCACCGGCCACGGCTCGACCCACCTTGGCCCCAAAGTCGGGGTAGTCGACTCGATCAGCCGCCTCGGGGCCCAAGTCGGTGACCTCGTGCCCGAGCTTGCGCGCCTCTTCAACGAGGCGCTGCTTGAGCGCGAACCCAGCGTGATCGCTTCCTGCGTAGACGTTCATGGGGGCCTCCCTCTGCGGACTCGTACTGCTCGCCAGAAGTTCCGGTATGGGTGAATGTAGGGGCGGGGTTTACCCCCGCCC
>JAESQQ010000615.1 GCA_016765095.1 Planctomycetota bacterium
ACGGCCTCCGCGCGGCGGACGCCGTGCTGGTCGAGGCCCCAGCCTGCCTCATGGCGCACCTCGCCCGGGCCGTGCTTCGCGCTCACCTCGGGGATCCACTCCGTGCCCTGCGTAAGCTCCGTCGGCTGGAGGCGGCCTGCAGCGACAGCGGGCTCTATCACCTGGGGGTGGCCGAAGCGGCCGCCTCGGCGAACCGACCCGACGTCCGTCGGGCCGCGATCGAGCGGGCCGCAAGCCGCAAGCTGCTCGACCTCGAGGCGAGGCGCGGGCGCTCGCGCTTCTTAGGTCAATAGAGGACGATTAACTCGGAAGGGTGGCCATGAAGAGCTATCGAATCGACCGGTTCGGCCTCGCGGCCCTCGAACAGTCCGAGGGCTCGGAGTTCGAGCCCGGCCCGGGCCAAGTCGTGGTCGGGGTCGAGGCCGTCTCACTGAACTACCGGGACCTGCTCATGGTCCGCGGCGAATACAACCCGCGTTTGAGGCTCCCGCTCGTCCCTTGCTCGGACGGCGCCGGCACGATCCTGAGGGTCGGCGAGGGCGTCGAGGACGCCGAAGTCGGTCAGCGCGTCGCGGGCTGCTTCGCCCAGGGCTGGTTGGGCGGAGAGCCCCCCGCAGGTGTCCACGCGCTGACCCTCGGCGGCCCGCGGGACGGAATGCTCGCGGAGGAGGTCTTGCTGGAGAGCGCAGGCGTGGTCCCGCTCCCCGCCCACCTCAGCCCTGGCGAGGCCGCTTGCCTGCCCTGCGCGGGGGTGACCGCCTGGAGCGCGCTCCACAAGGGCGGCGGACTGCGTTCGGGGGAGTGGGTCTTGATCCAGGGGACCGGCGGCGTGTCGACGTTTGCGCTCCAGCTCGCGAAGCTCGCAGGCGCGCGGATTATCGTGACCTCTCGGAGCGAGGCCAAGCTGGAGCGGGCACGAGCCCTGGGCGCTGACGAGACGATTCTGATTCCCGCCACGCCTCGGTGGGGCAAGGCGGCACGCGAGCTGAGCGAGGGCGGTGTCCACCTCGTGGTCGAAGTCGGCGGGGCCGAGACCTGGGGCGAGAGCCTCAGCGCGTGTCGAACCGGGGCTCGGGTGGCTGTGATCGGCGTCCTCTCGGGGCGGGAGGCGAAGATCGACTTTGCGCCGGTCTTGATGCGCCAACTCCGGCTTCAAGGCGTGTTTGTTGGCTCTCGGGCTGATTTTATGGCCCTCAACGCGGCGGTCGAAGCCTACGAGTTGCGGCCCCTCGTCGATCGGACCTTTGCGTTTGGGGCCGCTCGCGAGGCGTTTGAGGCCTTGGAGCGGGCGGAGCACCAGGGCAAGCTCGTGATCGACGTTCGCCCATGAGCGGTGTTCTCTCTGAGGCCGAGCTCGGCGCAGCGTTGGAGGGGCTCTCGCCGTGGGCACTGAGCGAGGGTCGACTGCGGCGAGAGTTGACCTTCGCCGACTTCAGCGAGGCGTTTGCGTTCATGACTCGGGTCGCTGCGCTGGCAGAGGAGCAGGGCCACCACCCCGACTGGACCAACGTCTACAACCGGGTCTCGATTGCGCTTTGGACCCATGACGCGGGCGGAATCACCGCGCGTGACGTGACCCTGGCGCGAGGGATCGAAGCTCTGCTTCTGGGCGGAGCGGGGTCCCCGGCGACGGCTCGCTGCTCGTCGTGAGGCCCTGTCTCCGGCGCCGGTTTGCGGGCGGACAGCCTCCCGCCGGGCACGGTTCTGATTAGAGTCAGTCCCGCATGCGCCGCTCACTCCTCTTCACTCTGCTCTTCCTGCTCGCCAGCGCTTCGCTGGTGGGGGCCAACCCGACGCTCAAGGCGAAGGTCGGCTACGGCTCGGGGTTGTTCGCGCCCGCTAAACCTGTCCCCGTCAGGGTCAGCCTCTCGCTCGGCGAGGGCGAGCCCGCCTTTGCGGGCGTGCTTGTCCTCGAGGCTTGGCAGGAGGAGGGCGGAGCTCCGCGCTGCATTCACGCCTTGGAGGAGGTTGAGCTCGGCCCAGGCAGCGCCAAGAGCTACTTGCTCGGGTTTCGAGCCGACCGCTCGAAGGGAGTCCGGCTGCGCCTCCTCAAGGAGAACAAGGTGGTGGCCGAAGCCGTGTTCGCCTATGGAGTCGAGCTCCGGGAGGTGCCGCCTGGAGTCCCCTTTGTGGCGACGCTCCGGGTCAAAGAGGGCCGAACTCGGCTCTATTGGCCAACGACTTTCCGTCACGTCGCCGAGAAGGACACCTCGACCCCGACCAGCGGTGTCGCGATCGAGATCGGAGCGGAGATGCTGGCTCCGAACGGACTCGAGGGTCTCGACGCCCTGATTGTCAGCGAGGGGCAGGCAGTCGAGCCGGGGGCTGCGAGAGCGCTCGAGACGTGGGTTCGGGAGGGCGGCCAGCTCTTGGTCTCACCCGGGCCTCGGATCCTAGACGAGGGTCACCCGCTGAGTCGGCTCTTGCCCTTCACAGCGACGGGTCAGCGGCGCGTGCGGGGCGCTGTGTTCGGTTTGGACGCAGGTGAGGCGGAGGGGTCGGCTTCCTTGGTGACTGGCCGAGTCAAGCCAGGCGCTTGGATTGGGCACTCAGCGCCAGACGGGACGCCAGTCCTTGTGAGCGGAGCCCTCGGTCGCGGCCGAGTGAGCTTCCTCGCGATTCCGCTCCGCGATCGGGCGCTCGGTCCGGAGGAGGTGCGGGCCGCGCTCTTCGCCAAGGCGTTCTTGCTGGGCTCGCTCCAGCCTCGCGGCACGGAGCGCACCGACGTGCTCGAGCAGTCCTCGCTCGCCTTGGACCTCGAGACGGCCTCAGGGCGCGTCGATCGGACTTGGATCTCGCTCCTGATCATCCTGTTCCTGTTCGTGGTCGGCCCGCTTGACTACCTCCTCTGGCGCTGGCGGCCGGGACCGCGGACGACTTGGATCACGCTGATCGCGAGCAGCCTTGGGTTCAGCGTGCTCGCGTTCGTCGTCGGGACCAGCGGGAGGGGACCCGGGCTCGAGGTCCAGTCGACTTGGGTCGTGGACTGCTTCCCGGACGGGACCACGGCCCTCGACGGTCTGGTCGTGTTCGCGGGGCGCCGCCACGCGAGCTTCTCAGTGGACCTAGCGGAGGGTCTCCGGGTTTACCCGAGCGGAGTCTCGGACGAGAGCGCGGCTCGACTCCAGGGCGATCTCGTGATTTTGCCTCGCAAGCTGCGCTTCAACCTCGGCCTCGGGGCCTGCATGCCGGTTCGTGTCCGAGGGCTGGTCGCGACCGCTGCGCCGCCCCTTCCGGTCGCTGTCCGGCGCTTGGACGGACAGGAGATCGAGATCGAGAACCTGAGCGAGGAGCCCTACCTCGACTTGGTCGTCGTCGGACGTGATGGTTTCCTCCGGCGCAGGCTAGTCAAGGCCACGGTCAAGATCGATCTGAGCCGGCTCGAGAGTCACGGCAACCTTCGAGTCCCCTTCGTCGACGGCGAGGGCCTGATGCGCCAGGCCCATGACCTGCGGGGGCTCTGGCCGACCGCTGCGGCCCAACTCGCGGCCAAGGCCGAGAAGGGTGGGTTCGGTGGGTTCAAGGCCTTCGCTGAGCCCGTCGAGGCGATCAGCTGGGGTCTGGATCGGAGCCTGTGGCTTGAGCGGGGCCATGTCGTCGTGATCGTCAAGGTGCGAGGGAGCCCGAACGTACTCCAGGGGAGGGACCTCCCGGCCGCTGCCGAGCGCGGCTGGACCTACTACCGTGTTCACCTCTCGCCTGGGGTCGAGCTCGAGGCGCGGGATCCTGACGAGGTCGAGGGCGTGCCTGGCCGGACCCGGCGCGCTTGGACGCCCGCGCCGAGCGCGACGCC